>JAEUUB010000589.1 GCA_016787745.1 Cyclobacteriaceae bacterium | reverse complement strand
GTGACCAAGGTTCATCCGGAGTGGATCCTAAATGAAAGAATTCCAGGAATAGACACGGTGAAGCAAATTGATGATAAATTCTGGAAGCAGCGTTACAAGCAAATAAGACGGTTCGAGAAAAATTTAGCGGACAATGGGACTATAATTCTGAAGTTCTTTTTAAATGTTTCTAAAAAGGAACAAAAGAAAAGATTTTTAGAACGCATTGACGACCCGAGCAAGAATTGGAAATTCTCATTATCTGATTTGAAAGAGCGCGCGTTCTGGGATGAATACCAGCAAGCGTATGAAGAAGCATTAAGTGCAACCTCCACGGATTATGCGCCCTGGTTTGTTATTCCCGCAGACGATAAATGGTTTTCTCGCCTTGCCATTGCAGCAATAATTAAGAGGATGTTTAGTGAGTTGGATATTAGTTATCCAACTGTTAATCAGTCTCAAAAAGAAGAACTTCAAAAAGCAAAACTTGAGTTGATGAGTGAAAAGGACAATGGCAAGAATAAAAAGAAAAGAAAGGCAAGTCCTAAAAAGTAGTTGCCACTAAGGGGTAGCCTCTTCAATGTGAACGACAGCCCCCATATCGCGAAAGTGGTGTGTAACGGCAACCAACATTAGCAAAGTAGCTTCATCCCATGGATTATTAACCAAAACCAGTAGTTTTAGAGATTCTAATTTGGGGAACCCTTCAGGCAAATCGGTTAGCTGATTTGTCGAAATATCCAGATTCTCAAGTCTTATTAACTCAGGTAAATCTTTTGGTAGATACATCAGACGGTTATTATTCACCCTCAATACCTTTAAACTGTCCAGAGCGCCAATCCCGTGAGGAAGTTCTGTAAGGCGATTGTTGGAGAGATAAAGTTCTTTCAGTTGAGTAAGAGTATACAAACTTTCGGGTATGGCAGTTAGGGCATTGTTTGAAAGGTATAGAACCGAAAGGGTCTTAAGGTTCGAGATTTGGTTATCCAGGGATTCAATCTGGTTATAGTAGAGATCAATTTCTTTAAGGCTTTGGAGCGCATACACTCCATCAGGAATTGCTTTTAATTTATTCCGGTAAAAGGATAGCTGCTCAAGTTTTGATAGTGAGGCAATCGAAGGATCAACATATTCTATCGCATTGTAACTTAATGTTAATCGTTTCAGACCCGGTAAATTTTTGATAGAGGCCGGCAAGGTGGAGATCTGGTTGCGCTGAAGTTCCAGTTTTTCCAAAGTTGAATGGAAAGGGATTTGGTCCGCGGCAAGGGTAATTTTGTTATTGCTTAACAAGAGTTCTTTTAAACTCTTGTTTTTTGAGAAGCCCTTTGGAAACGAATTTATCTCAGTAGCTGAAAGATCAAGTCTTTCTAAATTCCTGAACTTTTTAAACGAAGTTGGAATTGCTTCCGGGTGAGTGCCTCTTATTCCCAAAATTTTAACAGATCGGTTTTTTCCAAGTTTGAGTTTCCCGGAGGGTGAATTATTCAAAATATAAATACTGGAAAGGTGGGAGAGACCCTTTATTCTTTTTGGAATTTTTCGAATTCGGGTGTTAACCAGTTCCAGAGCCTCAAGGTTGGTGCAAAGGGAAACATCTTTAGGTATTCTTTTCATACCTTTTTCAGCGATGCTCAGATTCTTAATCTCATGGAAGTTACTATTAGCTCCTAACTGATCGTATTGAGTAAAGCTGAGAGAAGGATTATATACTTTACGGGTTCCAGCGATTCCATTCTTTCGGATGTCAAAGAGTATTTTGGTTAAACTATCTAAAGTTGCCTGATTGGCTCCGGGCCTCATTTCTTCCAGAAATTTTTTCTGAGTAGCCGTGTATTGGATTGAGTCATTCAGTGATCTAAATATTGGCTCTTCCGTAATTCGAAACTCGGTTTTCGAAACCTGAGCTTGCGCAATGAAAGCTGAACAAACAACAATCCATAAGGCCGCAAGTCTTTTCATAATCACGAGCGATAATACATTAAAACTAAGTAATTAGTTGATTATCGGAAAGCATCATTATACGAACGTTATTATCACTAAAAAATACTTCTGTTTTATCGGGTTAAAATGCGGAAAACGCTTACCAAAACCTTATTTTTGAAGGTTATAAAAAGTCAAAATGAGCGAAGAAAAAGCAAAGAAGGAAGCCAACTATTCAGCTAGTAATATTCAGGTTTTAGAAGGTTTAGAAGCAGTTCGGAAAAGGCCGGCCATGTATATCGGAGATATCGGGGTAAAAGGTCTTCATCATCTGGTTTATGAGGTTGTAGATAATTCAATTGATGAAGCCCTGGCAGGCTATTGCGATGATATTCACGTTACCATCAACGAGGACAATTCGATTACGGTAGAAGATAATGGAAGGGGTATTCCAACCGACATGCATGAGAAGGAAAAGCGATCAGCGCTTGAAGTGGTTATGACTGTGCTTCATGCAGGGGGTAAGTTTGATAAAGACA
Source organism: Cyclobacteriaceae bacterium (assembly GCA_016787745.1). Lineage (GTDB taxonomy): Bacteria > Bacteroidota > Bacteroidia > Cytophagales > Cyclobacteriaceae > ELB16-189. The sequence goes on along the minus strand of JAEUUB010000589.1, from coordinate 6,878 downwards.
CCTACAAAGTTTCAGGAGGTCTCCACGGTGTGGGAGTTTCGTGCGTAAATGCCCTCTCGGCTGTGCTTAAAGCCACAGTTTATCGGGAAGGAAAGATATTCGAACAGGAGTATCATCGGGGTATACCTCAATTTCCGGTAAGGATAGCCGGAGAATCAGACCGAAAAGGGACAACCGTTCACTTTAAACCTGATCCTGAAATATTTGTTCTTACAACAGAATACAATTATGAAACGATTGCTACCCGACTGCGGGAATTGGCCTTTTTAAACCCAGGAATTAAGATTAACCTGAAAGATCTGAGAGATAAAGATGAAAATGGAGTACCTAAAACATCTTCATTTTTATCTGTAGGTGGTTTGAGTGAATTTGTTGATTATCTGGACTCTACACGTGAGAAGTTAATTCCAAGTCCAATATATATTGAGAATGATAAGGGCGATATACCTGTTCAGGTGGCCTTAAATTACAATACCTCATACAGCGAAAATCTTGTCTCTTATGTTAATAACATTAATACCCATGAGGGCGGTACACATGTTGCCGGTTTTAGACGCGCGCTAACCCGTACGCTTAAGAGCTATGCCGATAAAACAGGATTGCTCGAAAAAGCCAAAGTAGAGATTAGTGGAGATGACTTTCGCGAAGGCCTTACCGCGGTAATTTCTGTAAAGGTGGCTGAACCTCAGTTTGAAGGCCAAACAAAAACCAAGCTTGGAAATTCAGAAGCGATGGGTGCGGTTGATACGGCTGTTGGCGAAGTGCTGCAAAATTATCTTGAAGAACATCCTAAAGAAGCAAAACTCATTGTCAGCAAGGTGGTACTGGCTGCACAGGCAAGAATTGCGGCCCGCAAAGCCCGTGAAATGGTTCAGCGCAAGAATGTGCTTTCAGGCACAGGCTTACCGGGTAAACTGGCTGACTGTGCCAGCTCCGATCCCGGCATTTGCGAATTGTATTTGGTGGAGGGAGATTCTGCAGGCGGTTCTGCTAAGCAAGGGCGCGATCGGAACTTTCAGGCAATATTGCCCTTGCGGGGCAAAATTCTAAACGTTGAAAAAGCTCAGGAACATAAGATTTATGAGAATGAGGAGATCAAGAATATGATTACTGCGTTGGGCGTAAGTTTTGGAACACAAGACGATAGCAAAGCCTTGAATCTGGGTAAGTTAAGATATCATAAAGTTATTATTATGACTGATGCCGATGTGGATGGAAGTCATATCAGAACTTTAATTTTAACCTTCTTCTTTCGCTATATGCGCGAGTTAATTGAACAAGGGTATGTATATATCGCCCTTCCACCGCTTTATCTTTTAAAGAAAGGCCGTGAGGAACGTTACTGTTGGAACGAAGAAGAGCGTGAGGCGATTGTAAAAGAATTGAGCAAGGGTGGAAATGAAGATAGTGTTGGTGTGCAGCGATATAAGGGTTTAGGAGAAATGAATCCCGAGCAACTTTGGTCAACCACCATGGATCCTACCCGGAGAACGTTAAAGCAGGTCTCAATCGAAAGCGCTGCCGAAGCAGATCATTTATTCTCCATGCTAATGGGTGATGAAGTGGCGCCCCGGAGAGATTTCATAGAGAAAAATGCTAAGTATGCCCGAATAGACATCTAAAACCCAGATTATGATGGAGGGAGAAAGCAAACCAAACGATTGGGTAATAAAGCATATTCAGGAGAGTAATTACATCAGCAGAGATTTAAGTTGGCTCGCATTTAATTATCGCGTGCTTGATCAGGCCAAGCACATAGATCGAAGTATTTTTGAACGCCTCAAGTTCCTTTCAATCACTGCCTCAAATCTGGATGAGTTTTGCACCATTCGGTTGGGTAGCCTTTACAATTATTTAGATTACGGAAAGGAACGCTACGATTACAGTGGCCTGCGGGAAACCCCGTTTAGACAATTGTTACTCACTGAAATTCAGACATTTGTACGTAATCAGAATGAGTATTACATTAAGAAATTGAAACCACAATTTGAGAAGAATGGTTTCAACATCGTTAAATGCGAATCTCTTTCCATTGAGCAGGGCGTTCAGGTAGATCAGTATTTCCTTCGCACAATCTATCCGATGCTTACCCCCATGCTGTTTGATAATTACCACACATTTCCGGTTTTGAAATACAACCGGTTGTTGTTTGGTGTGGTAACCCGTGTACCACAAGATACGAATAATCAGGAACGCTATTCATTTATTCAAGTACCAAGCAATTTGCCACGGTTCTATGAAATCGAAAATTTAGACGAATCTATATCTTTTATTCCCCTTGAGGATATCATCCGAAGAAACATGCAGCATCTTTTCCGCAATGTGGATATAGCGGCAATAAATCTGTTTCGAATTAATCGCAATGGGGATTTTACGCTGGAGGAAAGTGAGGATATTGAAGCCAACTTTCTGGAGGAACTTAAAAAGAAGTTGCAAACCAGAAAACGGGGTCGGGTTGTTCGTATTGATATTGAAGAAAACCCCAATCCCTCGCTTATCCGGTTATTAAAAATTCAGTGGGATTTGGATGAGTTAAATATTCTAAAAATCCCAAAAGAAGGGTTAATAGACTTTACAGGTTTACTTCAAATTATTGGGCATCGTGAATTCAAAAGTAAACGTCTAAACCCAAAGCCCCCGGTTAAACCCGTTTCTTTTCCTGAACAAGGCGAAAGTGATTTGTTTGAAATCCTGAAGCAGAAAGATGTGCTCTTACATCATCCGTATAACTCGATGGAGCCTGTGTTGGAGTTGCTGGAAAAGGCGGCCGATGATCCGTTAGTGCTCTCCATTAAGATTACCATCTATCGGTTGGCGAAGGATTCCAGGATAAGTAATGCGTTATTGAGGGCTGCGGAGAATGGCAAGCATGTATCGGTGCTTTTTGAAGTCAAGGCAAGATTCGATGAAGAAAACAATCTGCGTGAAGGGCAGCGACTTCAGCGGGCGGGCTGCTTCGTAATTTACGGGGTTAGTAATCTTAAGACACATACTAAGTTGTTGTTGATTGTCCGTAGCGAGGGAGAAAAAGTGTATCGCTATGTTCATCTCTCCAGTGGTAATTACAACGAAGTTACTTCCAGATTCTATACCGACATTGGCTTGCTAAGCACCAACGAAGCGTATGCAAATGATGTTTCAGAATTTTTTAATGTTATAACGGGACACTCGCAGCCAGCTGCTTATCGTAATTTGATTACCTCGCCCCGCGATATGCGAATTCAATTATGCAATCTGGTAAAACGGGAAGCGGAGAATGCAAAATCGGGATTGCCAGCTGGTATCGTTATCAAATTAAATTCGTTGCAGGATAAGGAATTTATTGATGCGTTGTATGAAGCCTCGCAGGCGGGAGTGACCATTAAATTGATAATTCGTGGAATGTGCAGTTTGCGGCCGGGTCGCAAAGGTCTGAGCGAAAATATTGAAGTGATATCCATTGTTGGTGAGTTTCTCGAACACTCGCGAATTTACTATTTCCATAACGCAGGAATGCCTAAAGTTTACATAGGGAGTGCTGACGCCATGGTGCGCAGTTTTGATAGGAGGGTAGAGTCGCTGTTCCTATTGGAACAGGAAATGTTACGGAAGCAGGCCATGAATATTCTTAGGTATAATCTTAAGGATAATGTAAACGCTTATACAATGCGTGAAGATGGCAGCTACGTGATTAAGGAACACAATGGTGAGCCTCCTTTCAATGTACACAAAGAATTTTATGAAGTAACGCGCGAGATTATTAAAGATGTGCAGTTATTCTAAGAATTGATCTAAAGCAGACTAAGGATTTTTTTTCTGTATGTAGGTTCCTTTGCTGTCCTTTGATTGATCTTCCATGTTGATGAAATTTATTTTTCCCTGCCGGCTATTGCGCTCGAACAGGTTTAACATCATTCCATCCTTTAATCCCACTTCAGGAACAAAAATGTATTTGGATCTGGCCCATTCCATAACCCGCATGTAAATCGTACTGGCGGGTAAAATTACATCGGCCCGATCCGGGTTCATTTGTAGTTTGTATATGCGTTCTTCCAGGTTATGAGATTTAATCATCTCCTGAACTTCTCCGATCTTTTTTAAAGACATGAGTTTATGGGGTTTTAGTTTAGCAAGGTCATAGATCTTACTAATGTTACCCCCTGTTCCCACTGCTGTAACTTTTCCCATTCCGTGCTTAACATGCTCCTTTACCCATCGCTCCATCTCATTCCACACTACCGGTAAATCATGATTTTCCAGAATCCGTACCGACCCTATTTTAAACGATTGGGTTTTAATTTTTTCACCGCCTTCATAAACGTTTAGTTCTGTACTACCCCCCCCAACATCAATATGCAAATAGGTTTTTGTACCCAGGTACGATCGTATGGCGGTGTTAATTAGTTCTGCTTCACGCTGTCCTTCAATAATTTCTATGTCAAGGCCAATTTCGTTTTTCACATCTTCGGCCAGGGCAGCGCCATTTTCCGATTCCCGCATGGCCGAGGTAGCACAAAGCATATAGTCATCTACTTCATAAAGCTCTATTAGCAACTTAAAGGCGCGCATTAACTTCTTAAACTTGATGATGCTTTTTTCACTGATGCGATTGGTGGTAAACACATCATGCCCAAGTCGTAACGGAAAGCGGACATATTCCATTTTCTTAAACAAAACCTGATCTCCGCTTTCAATTACGGAGGATACCTGAAAACGGATGGCATTGGATCCTATATCAACGGCTGCAAGTTTCAATGTGTTTAGTTTAGAATTGAGTCGTAAAATTAACCAACCATATTTTATTATTATTACCTAAATGTGTTTCTTTGCAAGGCTTATCCAGAAAGACTGAGGGACAGGGCCCGATGATGTCTTAGCAACCTTGCCAATAACTTGGTGCTAATTCCCCTCCTGACCGATTGCAATCGGATTAGGAAAAGATAGGCGGCCATTCATCAGGCTCTTTCTGGAAAAAACTAAACTGGAAAGAGGTGCAGATACAAGACATTTTAAAAGAGCGGATTTTAGTGCTTGACGGTGCCATGGGCACCATGATTCAACGGCATAAACTAACGGAGCAAGACTTTAGAAATGAGGCGTTAAAAGATCACCCTCATCCCCTGAAGGGAAATAATGACTTGCTGAGCATAACACGCCCGGATATCATCAAAGACATTCATAGAAAGTATTTTGAGGCGGGTGCTGATATTGCCGAGACAAATACCTTTGGCAGTACCTCGGTGGCTCAGGCCGATTATCATCTCGAGTTTCTGGTATACCAGATTAATTTTCAAGCAGCAAAGATTGCCAAGGAAGTGGCGGAAGAGTTTACCAGGAAGGAACCCAACAAGCCACGATTTGTAGCGGGTTCTATGGGACCCACCACTAAACTGGCTTCCATGTCGCCTGACGTTAACAATCCGGGTTATCGGGCCATAACCTTCGACCAATTGGTTGTTGCGTTTAAGGAACAGGCGAAAGGCCTGATGGAGGGTGGAGTTGATATGCTTTTGGTAGAAACAATTACTGACACCTTAAATGCAAAGGCAGCACTTTTTGCCATTGAAGAACTGTTTGAGGAATTAGGCAGGAGTGTGCCCGTAATGGTATCCGGAACTATCACGGACGCCAGTGGCAGAATTTTATCAGGACAAACAACAGAGGCTTTTCTCATTTCAGTTTCTCATGTGCCGCTGCTAAGCATTGGCCTTAATTGCGCCTTGGGTGCAGCGGCCTTAAGACCTTATTTACAAGTACTGGATGAGAAGTCCTCATTTTTTGTTAGCGCGCATCCAAATGCCGGCTTGCCGAATGAATTTGGTCAGTACGACCAAACACCCGATCAGATGGCCAATGAGATTGAAGAATTTTTGAAAGAGGGGCTTGTCAATATAGTAGGCGGTTGTTGTGGATCAACACCTGATCACATCCGAAAAATTGCCGAAGTGGCAAGTAAATTCAAACCGAGAGAGATAGGCGTTCATGCATAATTTAAATCTTAAACTAAGCGGCCTTGAAGCGGTCGAGATTTCCTCCAGTTCCAACTTTGTGAATATTGGAGAACGTACCAACGTAACAGGTTCGGCTAAATTTCTAAAACTTATTAAGGAAGATAAGTTTGATCAGGCTCTTGAAGTTGCTCTGGATCAGGTGCGGGGTGGAGCCCAGGTGATTGATGTGAATATGGACGAAGGCATGCTTGATTCGAAAGCGGCCATGGTCCGGTACCTTAATTTAATGGCCTCCGAGCCTGAGATTTCCAAGATACCCGTTATGATCGACTCCAGTAAGTGGGAGGTGATTGAAGCGGGTTTGAAATGCATTCAGGGAAAAGGAATAGTTAACTCCATTAGCATGAAGGGTGGGGTAGAGGAATTTAAAAGGCAAGCTAAGTTGGTGAAACGCTATGGTGCGGCTACGGTGGTAATGGCGTTCGATGAAGAGGGGCAGGCCGATACCTATCAACGGAGAATAGATATTTGTAAACGAGCCTATGATATTCTCGTTAACGAGGTAGGTTTCCCACCCCAGGATATCATTTTCGATCCAAACATTTTTCCGGTAGCTACCGGGATTGATGAGCATAGAAATTATGCTCTCGATTTTTTCAGAGCAGCAAAATGGATACGAACCAATTTGCCGCATGCCCACGTAAGTGGCGGAGTAAGTAATGTTTCATTCAGCTTTAGAGGAAATCAGAAAGTACGGGAGGCTATGCATTCCGCATTCTTGTATCATGCTATTAAGGAAGGCATGGATATGGGCATCGTGAACCCCACCATGTTAGAGGTGTATGACGAAATTCCTAAGGATTTATTAGAGCGTGTGGAGGATGTGTTGCTCAACCGAAGAGAAGATGCCACCGAACGATTGCTGGAGTTTGCCGAAACGGTGAAGGG
>JAEUUB010000555.1 GCA_016787745.1 Cyclobacteriaceae bacterium | reverse complement strand
CATCCTGTTTTACTAATGGTTCCCGTCAGTTTCCTTAAGGCTTGCGACATCAGTCTGGCTTGCAAGCCCATCTTGCTTTCACCCATTTCACCTTCCAATTCAGCCTTAGGTACGAGGGCAGCCACAGAATCTATTACGATAATGTCAATAGCGCCCGATCGAATCAAATGTTCTGCAATTTCCAACGCCTGCTCGCCATTATCAGGCTGCGAAATCAAAAGGTTTTCAGTGTCAATACCCAGCTTCTCAGCATAGTTTTTGTCAAAGGCGTGTTCCGCATCAATAAATGCGGCCAGTCCACCCTTTTTTTGCGCTTCCGCGATACAATGCATGGTAAGCGTTGTTTTACCGGAAGATTCGGGACCATAAATTTCTGTGACCCGGCCTCGGGGTATACCTCCAATGCCTAAAGCTATATCCAGGCCTAAAGACCCGGTGGAAATGGCTGGAACATCCATCACTTTGGTGTCATTCAGCTTCATTACGGTTCCTTTTCCGTAGGTCTTTTCTAATTTATCAATGGTAAGTTGCAAGGCCTTCAACTTTTCCTTCGAGTCATTCTTTGCTTCGCTCATATGAATTTTTAATCTGTTTAAATTGCCTGAATTTTAGCTCTAAATTACTACAATATATAGTAATTGCAAGTGCATAAACCTTTAAAAAGCTAATTAATTTAGTATTTTAATTATAAATCTAACGAAATAGCTTAAAAATAAAGAATGAAGCTCAGGAGATTTAATTTACGGTCCTATTCATGATTAAAAAGATTTTCATTGGCTTTCTAACCGTTTTGCTGGTCCTGATTTTATGGAATTGGCAGTTGGTAACGTATGGTGTCCGCCAGGGATATGGGCAATTGAAAATTGTTGTGGAGGCAAAACCCATCGAAGAATTACTGAACGATCCGCTGTTTCCGGATTCCCTAAAGAGAAAGCTTGAGTTAATTCAAGAAATCAGAAAGTACGCGATTGACTCCCTCGGTCTTAAGGACACGGAAAACTATAAGACTGTTTATGATCAAAGGGGTGAAGAATTAATGTGGGTGGTGCAAGCGTGCGAACCCTTTCAGTTAACTCCCAAAATGTGGAAGTTTCCCATTGTAGGCGCAATGCCTTATAAGGGATTCTTTCAAAAGCAAAAAGCTTTGGACGAAAGAAGCAGATTGGAGCAGGAGGGATATGATACCAGCATCCGAAATCCGGGCGGCTGGTCAACATTAGGATGGTTTACGGACCCTATCCTCAGTAACATGCTGAAAAGAAATGAAGGAGACCTGGCCAGTTTAATCATTCATGAAATGGTGCACGCCACTGTGTTTGTTAAGGACGATGTTAATTTTAACGAGAACCTGGCCTCCTTTGTGGGCGATACGGCAGCCTACTATTTTTTAGCGGCACACTTTGGCAGGGATTCGGAACAATTTATTCAATACTTGCAGGAAGATCAGGACTACAGAATCTATAGCCAACATATTCTGCGCGGTACACAATGCCTCGACAGCCTTTACCAAAGTTTTGATGAAGCCGAATCTTTCGAAACTAAAAAACAAAAAAAAGAGGCAATGATTCAAAAGATTATGACTACCATAGATACACTCTCGTTGTTCAGGGCTCGAAAACTGTCGGGCAACCGTTTACCCAACAACACCTACTTTATGTCGTATCATTTATACCAGGCCAGGCAGGATAACTTTAGCAGCGAACTTGATAATGATTTTGGTGGAGATTTGAAATCGTACATCAAACATCTTACGGAAAAGTACCCCTTCCTTTAACAGGGATGATGTTGGTGTGCATTAAGGAATTGTTAAGGAGTTAACAGTGGTTTTTAAATAGCTTAATTTGTCTCTACTTTTAACGCTAAATAAACCGAAATAAGATATGGGCAAATCATCGCAAAAAGTTTTAGTGGTTGATGATGAAGAACCCATCCTTGAACTTTTAAAGTACAACCTGGAAAAGCAAAACTACGAGGTAAAAACTGCCTCGGATGGTTTTCAGGCAGTTGAAATTGCAAAGAAATTTCATCCGGATCTTGTGCTCCTGGATATCATGATGCCAAAAATGGATGGTGTAGAGACCTGCCGGCTTATTCGGGCGATGCCCGAAATGGTTAATACCTTCATAGTTTTTTTAACAGCCCGCGCGGAAGAGTATTCCGAAGTAGCGGCTTTTGATGTTGGCGCAGATGATTATATCCTGAAGCCCATAAAACCCCGGGCTTTGATGAGCCGGATCAACGCGCTATTTCGCAGAGATTCAAAAAAGAAAAATACATCTGCTCAAATTAAACTGGGAGATTTGCTGATAGATCGTACCAGTTATACGATTCATGTAAAGGGAAAGGAGATTTCATTGCCCAAGAAGGAGTTTGAATTGTTGTTCTTCCTTGCACAAAATCCAAACAAAGTATTTAGCCGCGATGATTTATTGCAAAACATCTGGGGGTCGGATGTATATGTATTAGCGCGTACGGTGGATGTTCATATCCGTAAAGTGCGTGAAAAGATTGGAGATGATTATATTTCCACCGTAAAAGGGGTGGGATATAAGTTCAATCTTAATTAATGCATGGTATATAGTGCCCGTACGTTGGCTCTCTTGCTGGCAACCTCGGTTGCCCTTGTTACTTCCTTGTTTCTCTCCCTCATCGACAGTGTTGGTTTAGATGCCTTGTTGGTTGCTGCAGCCATAAGTTTTTCGGCTTCTTACCTTCTTATCTATGTTTTATTGGAGTTCCTGATCTTTCGCGAGATTAATAAGATCTATAAATTAATGGAGAAACTCCGCAAGAAAGAACTCGCCAATTTTTCAAAACAAAAATCAGGGGCGCTTAATCCTCTACAGAAAATTAATGACGAGATTTTTTCGTTTGCCACCCTCAAGCAAAAGGAAATTGATGAGCTTAAAAAACTTGAGGCCTTTCGCAAGGAATTTATTGCCAACGTTTCGCACGAATTGAAGACGCCCATCTTTGCGGCTCAGGGATTTGTGCACACCTTACTGGATGGGGCCGTTAACGACAAAAACGTACGGAACCGGTTTCTGAAAAAGGCAGCGAAGAGCCTGGATGGGTTAGACATTCTCGTGCAAGATTTGCTTACACTTTCGCAGATGGAGACAGGTGATATTAAGATGCGCTTTGAACATATTGATTTGCATAAACTATGTGCCGAAGTGGTAGATCAGTTTGAAGAAAAAGCAGAAAAGAAAAAGATCCGGTTGAAACTTCAACCGGAACATCGCAAGATCAATGTGTATGCAGACTGGCAGCGGATAACCCAGGTAGTAACTAACCTTGTTTCAAATGCAGTAAGTTATACCCCAGAGGGGGGTGAGGTTATCATTTCGTTTGATGTGAGTAAGAAATATGTTACCACGTTTATTTCCGATACCGGAGAAGGCATTCCCCAACAACAATTAGCCCGTATTTTTGAACGGTTTTACAGGGTAGACAAAAGCCGCAGTCGTGAAAAGGGGGGAACAGGTCTTGGATTGGCTATTGTTAAACATATTCTGGAAGGTCATACTAGCAAAGCAGAGGTGGAGAGTACAGTTGGGAAGGGATCTGTTTTTAGTTTTAAGCTAAACCGATCGCGGGCGGATGATTTAGATGTTAATGAGTCGTAGTAATTTGCGGCTGTGAAAATTCCCAGATTCAAATTTGAGGAGACTGTCCTTTATCAGGATTCCGACTTTATTATTATTAATAAGGCTCCGTTTATCAGTACCCTGGAAGACAGAAACGACAGCCAGAATATACTTTCCCTCGCCCGGCAATTTGAGCCGGATGCACAGGTATGCCACCGCCTCGACAAAGAGACTTCGGGGGTATTAGCCATTGCCCGGCATCCGGAAGCCTACCGTCATTTAAGCATGCAATTTGAAAACAGGGAGGTGATCAAAATATATCATGCGGTAGTGGATGGATTATTCAGCTTTAATAATCAGCCTGTGGATGCAGCCATTCTAAAGCAAAATGATGGTACCGTAAAAATTAGCCGAACTGGCAAGGACGCGCAAACCTATTTTACAACCCTACAAACATATAAGAATCACACCTTAATGGAATGCAAACCAATTACCGGAAGGATGCATCAAATCCGGGTTCATTTAGCCATGCTAAAAGCGCCTATAACAGGCGATGGTCTCTATGGCGGGAAGGACTTTTACGTTTCGTCTGTTAAACGAGGGTTTAATTTAAAGAAAATGACCGATGAACAACCTTTGATGCGCAGGGTGGCGTTGCATGCGTTTTCGTTAGAATTTGCCTTGTTAAATGGCAATAAAACTCTGTTTAAAGCTCCGTATCCTAAGGATTTTCAGGCACTTATAAGACAACTGGAAGAAAACAGGCGCTAATCGCCCTATTCTGAGTCTGAGATAATCTGCGTAAATCTGTGGTCATACTTGCATATTCAGTTTCTTGAGTCTACTTTTGTGTCCCTTTTTGAGGGGGTAATTCAAATAATAACAGGTTTTTAAAGCTAAAAAAGTGGATCATAACAGCTATAAAACGATCAATGCCAACAAATCAACCGTAGAAAAGGGTTGGGTATTGGTGGATGCAAAAGATCAGGTGTTGGGCCGTGTTGCCAGCCAGATTGCAAGAGTTTTGCGTGGTAAGCATAAGCCAAGCTATACACCCAATGTGGATACGGGTGATCATGTAGTGGTGATTAATGCCGATAAAATTAAAATGACAGGTAAGAAATGGACCGATCGGGTTTATTTCAGCTATTCAGGCTATCCAGGCGGTCAGCGGGTTCTTACCCCAAAAATGATTGGAACCGGAAAGCACCCACACAGATTGATTGAACATTCGGTACGAGGCATGCTGCCAAAAAACAGCATGGGGCGCGAAGTGTTTAGAAGTCTGCATGTATATGCCGGAACTGAACACCCTCACGCAGCACAACAACCAAAAGAGTTAAAATTCTAATATGGAGATTATTAATACCATCGGTAGGAGAAAGACATCGATTGCACGGGTTTATGTAAAGCCAGGCAAGGGTCAGATTATCGTAAATGACCGTGAACTGAATGAATATTTTCAATCAGAGATTCTTCAAACCACTGTAAAGCAGGCGATTGTCCTGGTAAAGGCCGATGGCCAATACGATGTAACCGTTAACGTTGAAGGTGGTGGTAATAAAGGTCAGGCCGAAGCTATCCGGTTAGGTATAGCCCGCGCTCTGGTTACAATCAATGACGAAAATCGTCCTCCGTTAAAGAAAGAAGGATTATTAACCCGCGATTCGCGCATGGTGGAAAGAAAGAAGCCAGGACGTGCAAAGGCGAGAAAGAAATTCCAGTTCAGCAAGCGTTAATCGAAACAGCATGGCAGAGAAAATAACAACAGAAAGTTTAATGGATGCAGGTGTACATTTTGGACACCTTACCAGAAAGTGGAACCCAAAGATGGCTGAGTACATCTTTATGGAAAACAACGGCATCCACATTATTGATTTGAATAAAACAATGAAGTGCCTGGACGAAGCTACCTACGCACTTAAAAACATCGTTCGTTCTGGTCGTAAAATTATGTTTGTTGCTACCAAGAAGCAGGCAAAAGATATTATTAACGCAGAAGCTACCCGCTTAAACATGCCTTTCGTAACGGAGCGCTGGTTGGGCGGTATGCTTACCAACTTTGCCACTATCCGGAAGTCATTAAAAAAACTGGCGCAAATTGATAAGTTGATGAAAGATGAGTCTTTCAACAACCTTGCTAAGCGCGAACGTTTGATGATCACCCGCGAAAAGGCAAAACTTGAGAAGTTATTGGGTGGTATCACTGACCTTAACCGTCTTCCTGCAGCATTGTTCGTTATTGACGTTAAGCGCGAACACATTGCAGTTTCTGAAGCTTTGAAATTGAACATCCCGGTATTTGCGATGGTCGATACAAATTCAGATCCTTCCAATATCGATTTCCCTATTCCAGCGAATGACGATGCGTTTAAGTCTATTTCATTAATCACTGCGCATGTTGGAAGGGCCATTGAAGAAGCTTTGATGGAACGCAAAAAAGATAAAGAAGAAGCCGGACAGAAGAAAGAGGAGGAAGAAAAGCGCAAGGTTGACGAGACCGTAGAAAATTAATTGTCAATCGACAATGTTCAATTGACAAGCTAATTGTCAACGGGTATTTGTCAATTGCCGATTCAAAAATTTGAAAAACATCGGCTCCTCCTAGTCGATGTTTTTGTTTTTATAAGTACTGAATTTAAAACTATAACATTATGTCAGCAATAACCGCACAAGATGTAAATAAGCTGCGCACCATGACCGGTGCCGGTATGATGGATTGTAAAAAAGCCCTTACCGAAGCGGAAGGTGATTTTGAAAAAGCTATCGAGATTTTAAGAAAGAAGGGGCAAAAAGTTTCAGCAAGCCGTTCGGACAGAGATACCAAAGAAGGTTCTGTGTTTGTAAGAACATCGGCTGATAATAAAGAAGCCGTGTTGATAGCGCTGAATTGTGAAACGGACTTTGTTGCCAAGAACGAAGAGTTCCAGAAGTTGGGCGAACTTATTGCGGATACCGCATTTGCAAAAAAGCCAGCTTCGACCGAAGCGCTTTTGGCTGAGAAAGTGGAGAACCTGACAATCAATGAACGCATCACTGAATTAGTTGGAAAAATTGGTGAGAAGCTGGAGATCAGCTCATTTGTTCATATGACGGGCGAAGCCATCGTTCCTTATATCCATGCCGGTAGCAAATTAGGCGTGTTGGTTTCGTTAAAAGGGGTGAATGGCAAAGATGTAACGGAGGCAGGCAAAGATGTGGGAATGCAAATTGCCGCGATGAGCCCGGTGGCCGTTAACGAAAATGATGTTGATAAGGCCCTTGTTGAAAAAGAATTGGAGATTGCGAAAGCACAAATTATTGCCGAAGGAAAGCCAGCCAACATGGTTGAGAAAATTGCTCAGGGAAAACTAAATAAGTTTTTCAAGGACAATACGCTATTGCCTCAAACCTTTGTAAAGGATAATTCGAAGACCGTAGCGCAATATCTCGACAGTGTAACGAAGGGATTGACTGTAGCCGAATTTAAGCGCATAGCAATCGGATAATTTTGATTTTTTGA
>JAEUUB010000507.1 GCA_016787745.1 Cyclobacteriaceae bacterium | reverse complement strand
CAATGTGGTAAACGCTTATCATAAATTTAAAGACAAAGGCTTTGAAGTTTTTGGCGTTTCACTCGATCGCACGAAAGCAGATTGGATGCAGGCAATTGCTGAAGATGGCCTGGTGTGGACGCATGTTTCAGACTTGAAATACTTTGATTCACAAGCCGCAAAAGATTATAATATTAACGCAATCCCTTTCTCAATTTTAGTTGACCCGCAAGGAAAAATTATTGCCAAGAATTTGCGGGGTGCTGCCTTGGAGAAGAAGTTGGAAGAGGTGTTGGGAAGTATTTAGATAAGTGAGTACCCAACCACTAGGAATAGTAGTCGGGAACTCCCTTATTTTATTTATTAGAAGTTTACAATTTTCGTTTTAAAACCAACGAAAGAAAATACAAGATTACCTGATTTTGTTGGAGAGACAAGATTGAAAGTACCATCTTGGGCCACAACAGTGCCTGTTGTGGTTGCCTCAATTACAACATTTGTTCCGGTTAGTGGGCTTCCGTCAACATTCTTAACAAAACCATTTAAATGTGTCCTACCATTAACGGTAGTTTTATTTATTGTTGTTACAAATTCAGAATCATTCTTTGCTTGAGGTTTTTCAATAGAAAATTTATTATCTGGACTTAGACTGAAAATTATTGGAATAACCATTTTTTGTCTAACGTCTTTACCCCGTTGTTTTCCAGGAATCCATTTGGGTGAGCTCTCCATGACTTTAATTGCTGCTTCATCGCAACCACCACCAATTCCTTTAATAACATGTGGATTCTCCACCGAACCGTCTGTATTCACAACAAATTCCACAAAAACCCTTCCTTCAATTCCCTTGCTTTTTGCCTCTTCAGGATACTTTAAGTTCGCAGCAACATATTCATAAAGCTTAGGCATACCCCCGATGGGTTCTGCTGATTGCTCTACAATTGTGAAAACTTCTCCATCCGATACGGTCATATCGGCAATTCTATTTGTTTGCTCACCTTTTTCCAGAATAACAAATGCTTGAGCTTCTGTTTTAATGACGTGCATTGAAACCAGTTTTGACTTGAAGACTGGATCACTTTCCAATTCCTCAAGTTTCTTGTTTCCTTCTTCATTCATCTCCATTACAATGTATTCTGATTTTGGATTGGCTTGTTTTAACTTGATCAGCTCAGCTTCTACTTGTGCGGGTAAAATGGTGGCAGCACTTGAATTGTCAGCAATGGTTTGGATATCCTGCATAACCTGATCCTGACAAGCCACAACAAAAAAGAACAGGGGCAAGGCACAGGCCGCGGTAAGTACCTTCCAGTTTTTTATTTTTCTTCTAACAGTTTTCATCATAGTAATTCGTTTTAAGGTAAAGGAATTCGTAAAGTGATTGGCGAGCACATATCCATTGTTTTGTAAAGCAACTTTCGCCAGCAAGCTGCAATACTCGTCCACATTATGACCTTCCACCGAGCGCGCATCGGCTTCAAACTCATGAACCTGGACAAAGGATTTCTTATAACTCCGGATAACCGGGTTAAACCAAAAGACAATACTCAACAAGTGAATCAGGATAATATCAATAGAGTGAAATTTCTTGATATGAACTTCTTCGTGCCTGAGAATTTCTTGTTTCTCAGTTTCATCTAATTGTTCGCCAAGGCTTAGAAAAATAAAGTGAAAAAACGAAAACACACCTTGCACTTTGTCGGACTCAGCAACCGTATACTTCTTCCAGGTGTAATGGGTAGATCGTTTGAAAAGCGTGATTAATGAAAAAATCCTAAACAAGAATAAGATTAGTGCGCTTGCTGCTATGCTGATATATAGGTACACAATCCAGTTCCAATTCAAAAAGGTTGAATTTGTTTCCTGGAGAGTATGGCCATTTGCATAAATAACAATTTCGGGCAACCATTGAACTGCAGTCGTTTGACTAAGTGAGGGAATTAAGGGTGTGGAAATTCCTACCGTGAATAAAGGAAACACGAGAGAGGCAAATATACTGGCCAGTAAATACGTTCTGTTAAATGTAAACTGATCTTCCTTTTGAAGGATTATCCAGTAAATAGCATAGAAAAAAATCAGGCCTATGTTAGCTTCAATTAAGTAATTCAAGAAAGTGTTCATGGTTTCTTTGTTTTAATTTTTTCGAGTTCCTTAACAAGCTGATCGATTTCCTGAACTTTCATTACGTTGTCTTTGGCAAAAAAGGAAACAAGATTTTGGAACGAACCATTGAAATAGCCAGTCACCATGTTGTTCAGATAGAAAGAAGTGTACTTCTCTTTCGCGATAAGCGGAAAGTAC
>JAEUUB010000480.1 GCA_016787745.1 Cyclobacteriaceae bacterium | reverse complement strand
TAATTCCCCATTTATTCATCTCTTTGATAACCTCTCTCCCCAAATCGCTCAATCCATTGTGAAGCCACACACTATCGCTTTCCCCTGTGTTTGAATCGGCCAATTGACTATGTCCATTGTGCGCCAATGACATATAGCGGGCGCCACGATCATAAAATTCTTTTACGCGATTGACATCCATACCAATTGGGTAGCCATTCTCCACCCCAATCATCGCTACTTTTTTGCCTCTCGCAGCAATCCGTCTCACGTCATCCGAGGTAAGGGCAAGCTCAATTTTATCCGGAGCAATTTCCTCACATAACCGGTGAATCGCCTTGAACTTATCGTCAGCATTGGCATAGGCTTTCTCATACCCCTCTGGGGTTAAATCGCCCTGCCCCGTATAAACAATAAACCAAGCCACATCAAGTCCGCCTTCAATCATCTTAGGAAGGTTTACCTGGGAAGATAGTCTCTGGGTATAATTTGTCTCTTCTGTAAAATTAGTTGTGTTGATATCATCATGGGTGTCCAGCGTAATCACGCGATCATGAATGCCTTTTGCTTTTTCAAGCAGCTCAGCCTCCGTTAGTTCGGTATTTTGTGTTGTTTGTGAGCAAGCCACAGCTAACAGGGCCGTTAAATAGATAAATTGCTTCATGTGTATTTAGTTAACATTGGAGATCATGGAATTTCTAATAACCTTTATTCACTCCTTTCGGATGATAATTCAAATCAAGCGCATTATGGCTTTGATAGTGAACGTTATAAAATTAGGAGAACCTGCTGAACAGCCGCTAAAGAATTATATGAGTGGCAACAGGGTCGACTTTTCTTAGTCGGGAAGACCTATCAGTTTTTTAAAATTCTAAACTCTACGCGTCTGTTCAATCTACGAGCTTCCTCCGAATCGTTTGTAGCAATCGGTCTTGAACCGCCATATCCCTTACCCTTGATTCGTCTTTGGTTAATCCCTTTTGATACCAGGTAACTTTTAATTTTATCAACACGCTGCTGCGAAAGCTCTAAGTTCTTCTTAACATCCCCCCGGTTATCGGTATGACCTTCCAGGGCAATAACCACTGAAGGATTTGAATTCAGGAAGTCAACAACCACATTTAATTCGTCATAGGATTCTTCCAATAGATTTGTTTTCCCTAATTCGAAGAGAACACTTTTCAGATTAACTACCGCACCTACTTCAACGGGTTGAAGTTTAAAGTTCATTTCAAGCGTATTCATCTCGAATGTGTGGATATCCAATCTCTCGGAAATGTTAACGAAAGCCTTGGCATCTACCTCTATAGAATAGATTTTGGTGGACGGAATAATGAGTTCATAACTGCCATCGCGGTTACTGGTGGTCGCATATAGCGAATCGGCCCGAAACATTATCCGGGCCGGAACCCCTTCACCGGTTTTGGAATTTGTTACCCGTCCGGCAATCTTTACTTTCCGGTCCCTGGCACCATAACTGTCACGCTTAACTTCTACAATTTTTAAAACCGTATCAACCGGCAGCGTGGTTGAAAGGCT
>JAEUUB010000456.1 GCA_016787745.1 Cyclobacteriaceae bacterium | reverse complement strand
CGAGCAAAGTGTAGAAGTTACTATCAATGACCGTGGCCCCTACGTAGAGGGCCGTATAATTGATGTCTCCAGATCGGCTGCTGAAAAACTCGGATTTGTTAATCAGGGCCTGGCCGAAGTTAAAATTGAAGTGACTAATGCGGGTGACGGAAAGGGTAAAAATCAACCCGTAACCATAGATCATGTAACGGTTGATGAGAAAGAATTTTATGAGTTTGAGATTGAAAGACTGCAACCCAAGGGGTTTGGCGTACAAATAGGAACTTATCAGGAATTGGTAAATCTTATGCGCCTTTCTGAAAACCTTAAAAACTCATATCAGAAAAAAGTAATGGTGCAGGTTAAAGTCATAAACGGAGTAAAATATTATAGCCTGATTCTTGGTCCGTTTTCCAGCCGACCAAAGGCTGAAGATTTCCATTTAGAAATCAAAAAGAAGTTCCCCGATTCCTTTATTGTAGACTATAGCCGGTTATAATACAGGTTTATTAAGAGTCCTTCCGTAAACCAACAATAGCATAATATTTTGTTTATCAAGGTTTTACTATCAATAAAGTCTTGTAAGCGCGGTTTTTACACCTTAAAAAAGTTTTGCTAAATCAAACTTTTAATACGTACTTGCGTTTATAATAGTATTACTATCAAATATTAAAGTATTAATTGTATTGCCCGATGCCTACTCTATCCTTTAAACTAAACGCCCACCTTTATTTGCGCGACCCGCAGCACACAATGCTTGGTCAAAATATCATTCAGGCAAGTGTGGGCATGATAGACCGATTGGGATTTGAACAATTCACATTCAAAAAATTGGCTGAAGAAATCAACTCAACGGAAGCTTCAATTTACCGATATTTTGAAAACAAACACCGCTTGCTTTTATACTTGATCGGCTGGTACTGGAACTGGTTGGAATATCGGATTGATTTGTATACAAGTAGTTTAACCGACCCCAGGGAAAAGTTGAAAGCCTGTATCCGCATCATCGCTGAAGAAAAAAAGTATGATCACACTTTTGAC
>JAEUUB010000436.1 GCA_016787745.1 Cyclobacteriaceae bacterium | reverse complement strand
GGGATTGGTTATTTCTGCGATTGTTTTTCTCGCAAAACTTGAAAAAGAACTTTTCATTCTGGGGTTTGGCCTGGTTGCATTTGGTCTCGTTCATGTATTCGCTTCTTCCTACATTCAAAGAGGGAAAGCCTACCTGGGCCTGGTGCACATTGTAAAGGATTTTAATACAATGCCGAAGACAATGATCCAACTTGCTTACGTTCAGTTTTTTTCCTGGTTTGCTTTATTCGCAATGTGGATCTACACAACCAGTGCGGTAACCAGTCATATTTTTAATTCTACCGACCCTATGAGCAAGGCTTACAATGATGGCGCAGATCTGGTAAGCAGTCTTTTTGGAGTTTATAATGGAATTGCTGCCGTAGCCGCTTTGTTTTTACCCATCCTTGCCAAATATACCAGTCGGAGGATGACACATTTTATCGCACTGCTCTGCGGAAGTATCGGGCTGGGATCATTCTATTTTATTTCCGATCCTTTCTGGTTATGGTTTTCCATGATCGGAATAGGCATAGCCTGGGCCAGTATTCTTTCCATTCCATATGCTATGCTTTCGGGCTCGCTTCCGGCCGAAAAAATGGGATACTACATGGGCGTTTTCAATTTCTTTATTGTGATTCCTCAAATTATTGCGGGCACAATTTTGGGAGTAATGCTTACGCATCTCTTTCATGGACAGTCCATCTATATTCTGGTTAGCGGTGGCGTATCCATGGGCCTGGCAGCCCTCTTAAGTTTGCGGGTGGAGGATCATGACGAGGTAATTATTAAGGCCAATTGATAATTCATTAAATTAAGGCATTGATTTTGTACTTTGAGCAGTCTATGACAATACGTTTATTTACTCTCTTTATTTCCGCTGTCGCTGTATTGAATTCTTGTACCTCCGGCAAATCCGCGTTAAAGCAGGGCGATTACTATGATGCCGTATTACAGGCCGTTAACCGGTTGCGCCAAAACCCCGATCATAAAAAATCAAGAGAAGTATTAGCCGCCAGCTATCAAATGGCGATCGATTATCTGGAGACCGATGCGCAAAATCAAATTGCTTCCAACGCGAATTTTAAGTGGCGCAATGCTGTGGGCGATTACGAGAAAATCAACAATCTTTATGAGCAAATCCGAACGTCACCGGGCGCTTTAAAGGTAATTCCAAAGCCCGTTAACAAATACAAGGAACTGACAGATGTTAAAAACAAAGCGGCTGAAGAAACCTATGAGGCTGCCATTCTATACATGCTTAAAAACACCCGCGAGGATGCGAAGCGCGCCTACTTCTTATTTCAGGAATCCAATAGTTTGTCGCCCGGATACCGGGAGTCAGTAGAAATGATGGAGCAATCTAAATTCAATGCCACGCTAAAGGTGGTGGTTGAGCCTGCGGTACGGAACAGCTACGATTGGAATTTTGAGCCCGTAATTTTTGGAGTAGACCCAAACCAATTTGTAAAATTCTATACACCCCGCCAGGCGCAGGATGCCGGACTTACTCAGATAGATCAGTTTATTCGATTGGTTGTTAATGGATATTCTGAAAGTAAACCCTCCGTTACAAAGAGTGAAGCAAAATACCAAGACAGCATTAAGGTAGATGAAAAAACGGTTAACGGCCAGAAGATTCCGGTCTACGAAAAGATAAGTGGTTCTATCGTCACCTTCGAGAAGAAAATAACCTCACGCGGATCTATCACGCTCTTTATTAAAGATGCCAACAGCCAGGTTGAACTTCGGAATTCAGAACTTATTGCGGAAGAGGGTTGGGTAGACCGTTGGGCGACCTGTACCGGAGATCAACGCGCCATTCCACAGACAACCCGAAAACTTTGTGGAGTAAAAGAACCTTCTATGGCTCAAAATTATTTACTTGGGCAATCGAAAAAGAACCTTGACAATAAACTCGCTCAGGCATTAACAAATTTCTACGACAGTTATTAATGTCGGGGTCCTGACGATTGGGTTATTCCAATAAACTTTTTAACGGCTAATGAAGTTTAATACAGTATGAATCTGTCAATTCTAGCCGCAGGGCTCCTTCTGGCATGGCCCCATGAGACGCCAAATAAAAATCAGATAAGTATGAAAGACATAGAGGTTGCTACATTGGGTTCGGGTTGCTTTTGGTGCACCGAAGCATTTTTCTTACGGGTAAAAGGAGTTGAGTCGGTAGTGTCAGGATATTCAGGGGGTAAAATTAAAAGCCCAACATACCGGGAAGTGTGCTCAGGCTTAACCGGCCATGCAGAAGTAATTCAGGTAAAATTCGATCCCTCGATTATCAGCTATACTGAGGTACTGGAGATTT
Organism: Cyclobacteriaceae bacterium; assembly: GCA_016787745.1. GTDB lineage: Bacteria > Bacteroidota > Bacteroidia > Cytophagales > Cyclobacteriaceae > ELB16-189. Next base: position 1,290 of record JAEUUB010000436.1, on the reverse strand, counting down.
TTTGGAATACCCACGACCCAACCACTTTAAACAAGCAGGGTGCTGATGAAGGGACCCAATACCGATCAGTTGTCTTTTATCACAACGAAACGCAGAAAAAGCTAGCCGAAGAGTATAAAGCACAGCTCGATCAATCAGGTATTTTTAACCGACCCATTGTTACTGAAATAAGTCCGTTCACTGTCTTTTATCCAGCAGAAGAATATCATCAAAATTATTATGCCCTTAATCCCAATCAAGGATACTGCCAGTATGTGATCCGGCCCAAGGTTGAGAAGTTTAATAAGCAGTATGCCGATAAGCTGAAGAAATAATATCCGATATTTTTATTGATGTTATGAAACATTATCCCTATGCCTTCGTTCTACTGACTATAGAGCAGATACAATCTTCTCATAGGTTTAGGTTTAGGTAACAAAAGCCCCTTTAGACGGAAGGGGCTTTTGATTTTATAGTGATCATTCCTAAATTTTAAATTAACTATTCGCTATATATGAGACTAATTCTTATCCTGCTGTTTGCTACTCTGATTGCCTGCGGCCAACAAAAAAATAAAAATCAATCTCCTCCTATCGTAAAGACTGCTGCCGAATGGAAGGCCCAGTTGACGCCCGAAGAATATTATGTATTGCGTGATAAAGGAACCGAGCAAGCCTTTACCGGAAAATATTGGGACAACCATGAGCATGGCATTTATTATTGCGCAGGGTGTAATCAGGAATTGTTTTCATCCGAAACTAAATTTGAATCTGGTACCGGATGGCCCAGTTTCTGGCAACCCATTCGTAAAGATTTGATTAACGTGGGCATCGATACCAGTTTTGGGATGGTGCGTGATGAAGTAGTTTGCAGTCGTTGTGGCGGACACCTTGGGCATGTTTTTGATGATGGGCCTAAACCAACGGGATTGCGCTATTGCTTAAATTCCGTGTCGCTGAAATTCGAAAAGACTCCTAAGCAAGAAAAAAAATAAGGAAGCCAAAAGGAAAGTAGTAAGCCCTTGAAAAGGTAACGGCTTTTTTTAATTACCTTTTCATAAACATCCTACCTATGTGCCGACTTATTGCCTATAAAGGAACGCCACTCATCATGGACAACCTTTTGTACAAACCAAAAAACTCCCTTATCAATCAAAGCATAAATGCCCGAGAAATTGAGGAACCCCTAAATGGCGATGGATTTGGTGTAGGTTGGTACGTACCTGAAATTAACTACGAGCCCATTACGTATGTTTCAGTAAACCCGGCCTGGAGCAATCGAAACTTAAAAAACCTGGCGCCTAAAGTAAAA
>JAEUUB010000434.1 GCA_016787745.1 Cyclobacteriaceae bacterium | reverse complement strand
ATCCACCCCGGCTTTTTGTAAATGTTCGGCAATGGCGATGGTATCGTGCCGTTGCGGATACCCTGCTGTAAAAAACACCGACAGAATGTTTTTACTCTTTGTTTCAAAAAGGTTTGTGATTCTATTTTTCATTTCAATGTGAATAGCCTTTAAACAATTTTTCGCCTGCCCGAACGGCAACAGGTAATATATTTTGTGCCGGGGGCAGCGGACAGGTGGCGAATGGTGTAAAGGCACAAGGCGGATTATATGATTTGTTGAAATCAATAATCGTATTACCCAATGAATCCGGAACTTTGATATACAGATAGCGGCCGGCCGGATAGGTTTCGTTTTCATTCGTTGCATCTCCAAAAATGATAAACAGTTCCTCTTTTCCGCCTTCCAAAGCATCTAACCGATACGTTTGATCCTGCACGTCAAATACCAAAGTACCCGGTGAAACCTGATCCGTTGTTTGACCCAATACGTTAGTAATACTGATTCGTTTTGCCGTCACCGGTATTTCCAATTTAGCGTTCAGTCGCCATGCTGGGTCTACCTCATACCGTTCAATGCCTGAAAATTCTTCTACCCCTTTGCTTTCGAGGTCTCGCAGCCGCACGCCCACCTGATCATCGCGCCTGATGATAAACCACAGCAGCGACCCATAGGCTAATTGAGAATTTTTGGCTGAATCCGGATGAAAAATAATTTTGTCTTTAACCAAAACAGAATCCGCTAAAATTTCTACGCCTTTCCGTGCGTGGATTTCAACAACTCCATTCTTTACTAAAAAATATCCTGCCCGCGCATCCATTTTCCCCGCTGGAAAAACGATGTCATTTGATTCATCACTGCCAAAGGTATTAGGGCCTTCCTTTAGCCAGTACAAGCCGGCCAGGTTAAGCCATCCGTTCTCGCCTTTTAATTCCTCAATGCGCTTTGTATGCCATTGCTCAACCTCATTCAAATGGGCAAGCCGATCAAATTTTTCTTCCGGCCGTGCGCACCCCGCGACTATGAGAAGCGTTATCATAGGTACAACCCCTTTCAAAAATACTTTGCCATCTAGTGTCCTTTTCTGTACCATCCTTTACGTTTTATTTCCCTTTAATATTTTCCCCACCGAATGTAGGTTTCCAAATCCTTATCGCCCCGTCCCGATAAATTGATGACAACCACATCATCGGGGTCAAGCGCTATTTTACCAAGCACGGCCAATGCATGCGCTGATTCAATGGCCGGAATAATTCCTTCCAGGCGGCTTAACTCAATGCCGGCATTCATCGCTTCATCATCGGTAGCATTTAGAAATTGCACCCGACCCGTTTCAAACAAATGAGCATGCAACGGACCAATGCCGGGATAATCGAGACCCGCAGAAATTGAATACGGTTCCACCACCTGCCCATCGGATGTTTGCATTAAAAGAGTTTTACTTCCATGCAGTACGCCTGGTTTTCCCAGGGCCGTAGTTGCTGCCGACTCTCCGCTATCAATCCCCAACCCTGCCGCTTCCGCGCCAATCAGATTTACGTGATCATCCGAAAGAAAATGATAAAACGCTCCGGCCGCATTGCTCCCACCTCCTACGCAGGCCAATACATAATCTGGGTACGGATTTCCGATTTCCCGTTGCAATTGCTCTTTTATCTCCGAACTAATCACGGATTGAAAGCGAGTTACCATATCGGGGTATGGATGTGGGCCTACCACGGACCCAATGATATAATGAGTATCTGTGGGGTGATTTATCCAGTGCCGCATGGCTTCATTGGTGGCATCCTTTAAAGTCATGTTACCCGATAAAGCGGGTATCACTTTAGTCCCAAGTATCCGCATGCGTTCCACATTAGGCCGCTGTCGTTCCATATCCAATTTGCCCATATACACCCTACACTCCATGCCCATGAGTGCACAGACCGTTGCGGTAGCAACACCATGTTGTCCGGCTCCCGTTTCTGCAATGATTTTTTGTTTCCCCAATCTTTTCGCCAATAAAATCTGGCCGATGGTGTTGTTTATCTTATGCGCTCCCGTATGGCATAAATCCTCGCGCTTCAAATAAACAGTCGCCTTATACTTTTCTGACAAACGGTTGGCTTTATATAAAGGTGTTGGCCGGCCTACATAGTCCTTTAGTAAATTATCAAACTCCTTTTGAAATACCGGATCATAGATAATATCCAGATATTTTTCGCGAAGCTCTTCCACATTAGGATAGAGCATCTCCGGAATGTAGGCACCTCCGAACTGTCCGTAATACCCGCGTTTATCTACCTGAAAACTCATACTTGTAAATTTTTAAGAATGGACAATACTTTACTCTTTGCTTTTATTCCTACCGATATTTCTACACCACTGTTTACATCGAGCGCATGAAGATTCATCCCAGCAAAGGAACCCAGATCGGTACCATTTTCGGAATTAATTCCACCACTTAAAAAGAAGGGAATCTTTTGATTGTACTTGTTTAACATCTTCCAATCAAAACTTTTTCCACTGCCTCCATACACGCTTGCTTTTGTATCGAATAGAAAAAAATCGGCCACCTGTTCAAATTTCTGGGTTATCGAAAAATCAAACTCCCGGTTCACCCGAAAAACTTTTATTACAGCCACTCCCGCTTCTTTAACCCGTTTGCAGAACTCACTTGATTCGTCCCCGTGCAACTGAACAAAATCAAGAGAATGTTTCTTTACTTT
>JAEUUB010000018.1 GCA_016787745.1 Cyclobacteriaceae bacterium | reverse complement strand
TGATTGTCTTGCTTCGTTAGCCCAAGTTGTTCTTCAATCACTTCCAGAATTTTTTTCCCACCAGGATGAATAGCGTAGTAAGAAATATCAGAAAGTTGATTTGAAATTTGCGCCAGAAGTTTTTTGGTGAGATTAGCAATTCCACTTTTTATCACTTCGGGCACGTAGGCAGATAGCCGCATCTCAAAGCCCAGATCACCTACCGTCCAGGCCATATCTTGCTCGCCTTCAGTTGCCAGATCGCAAAAGAAACTAACCGGCTTTAGATTAACACCTTTGCTTGGGGCTCCTTCTATTAATAGCGCTGCAGACCCATCTGCGAAAAGCGCATTAGCTAATAAGGTATCGTCAGTAAATTCTTTTTGAAAATGAATGCTGCAAAGTTCCGTGCAAACTACAAGCACTTTTGCCTTTGGATCAGAAGCGCAATAACTGTCGGCAATTTTAATAGCATTAAAAGCAGCATAGCAACCCATAAAGTTTATACACAAGCGCTGCACGTGCGTTGAAAGGTTAAGAGACTTTACGATGTCAATATCTAAACCCGGGGCATACATACCAGTGCAACTTACCACGATAAGGTGAGTGATACCTTCGCTATCTGCAGTAGGTGCTTTCGCCAAACAGGCAGCAATTGCTTTAAGACTTACCAAAAGTGATTTTTCTTTGAAGAATTCAAGGCGTTCTTTGGTGCCGGGTAATGGCTCTAACGTAGGGGTATTGCTATAGAAATTAAAGTCATTCTTTTTACCATAATCTTCAATTACTGAATAACGCGTTTCTATACCTGAAGCACGAAAGATAGTCTTGAGTTTGCGAGTGTCCGCCTCATTGAGCTGCATGGTTTGCACCATAAAGTCCGCCAACTGTGTTTGGTCAAATTTGTTTGACGGATTAGCCGTGCCGATGGAGGTAATAAAACTCATAGCTCAAGTATAACAAAAAACTAACCTAACTAGATTCGCATTTCCCCGAATTAATTAACTTCCCTGATAATTGTACACGTACCCATG
>JAEUUB010000368.1 GCA_016787745.1 Cyclobacteriaceae bacterium | reverse complement strand
CTGTTTATTAATTTGATTGAGTTGTTGGTAGCGGCCATTCAGGCCTATGTATTTACGATGTTCTCATCGCTCTACATTGGTATGGCCGTACAAGATCATGATCATCATTAAAATGAATAAAAGATATCCCTTCGGCTAAAGGCCGGAGGGCTTGTTTCACTTAAATAAATCAAACTATGTTAACCGTTCTTTTAGACATCTATCTGGCAGTAATGGGTGCAGGTATTGGTGCTGGTCTGGCTGCAATTGGCGCTGGAATTGGTATCGGCCGTATCGGTGGATCTGCCATGGAAGGTATGGCTCGTCAGCCAGAAGCTTCCGGCAAAATCCAGAATGCGATGCTTATTATTGCGGCTTTGATTGAGGTGGCTGCGCTTTTCGCGTTGGTTATCGCCTTCATTGTAGCAACAAACGCTAAGGTGTAAAAAACTTGCCTCAGCACTGGGCTGAGGCAGTTTTTTTAAATGGTTTATAGAAAGTAACTCGACTTAATTATTTAAAATATGGATTTGCTATTACCCGAGTCAGGCCTTGTCATTTGGCAGTTAGTAATTTTCCTCGGTTTGTTTTTCTTGTTGGCAAAGTTTGCCTGGAAGCCCATCCTAAGCTCGCTAAAGGAAAGAGAAGAATCAATTCAGCAAGCGCTGGATTCAGCGGAGCTTGCCAAAAAGGAAATGGCCAACCTGAAGGCTGACAATGAAAAACTTTTGCGTGAAACCCGCGAAGAACGCGATAAGATTTTGCGTGATGCGCGCGATGCTGCCAATAGAATTCATGATCAGGCTCAGGCAGACGCCAAGAAAAATGCAGATCGTATGATAGAGGATGCCAAGGCGGTTATCCAAACGGAGAAAAACGCTGCCTTGCGCGATGTGAAAGAGCAAGTGGCCATGTTCTCTCTTGAGATTGCTGAAAAGCTGATTAAGAAAAACTTAACAGACGACAAGGCTCAGCGGGAATTGGCAAATACGTTCATCAAAGATTTAAAACTTAACTAATCCATGGCAGACACCCGGGTAGCCTCCAGATACGTTAAGTCCCTGCTTGGATTGGCAGTGGAACGTGGCGCGTTGGAAGAAGTGAATGAAGACATGCGAATGATTGCCAGCGTTTGCGACAACAGCCGTGATTTTGTGAACATGTTGCGCAGCCCCATCATTCGTCACGAAAAGAAAAAAGTGGTTTTAGAAAAGCTATTTAAATCAAAGGTGAATCCCCTCACCTTTAGCATCATAGAAATTCTTACGCGCAAAAATCGCGAACCCCTGTTGCCGGGCATTGCTCGGGAATTTCATGTTGCCTACAATGCCTATAAGGGAATTGGCAAAGCAACGATAAGCACTACCGTGCCAATGGACGCTGCCTTACGTGCGGAGATTGAAGGTGTGGTAAAACAATTGAGCAACAAGTCAAAAATTGAATTGGTGGAAAATGTAAATCCTGACTTGTTGGGAGGTTTCATTTTGAATGTTGAAGATCGTCAGATTGATGCTTCTATTAAATCAAAGCTCAAGCATTTGAAACTACAGTTTTCTCAAAATCCTTTTGTAAAAGAATTTTAATACCGAAAAGAAAAAACGATTAACGAATAAGTTATGGCAGAAATCAGACCCGAAGAAGTATCCGCAATATTAAGAGAGCAGCTCTCACAGTCGCGTACCGAAGCTCAATTAGAGGAAGTAGGTACCGTACTAACCATTGGTGATGGAGTTGCGCGTGTTTATGGACTTACCAAAGCGCAGGCGGGTGAACTTGTAGAATTTGAAAATGGACTTAAAGCCCTTGTGCTTAACCTGGAAGAGGATAATGTAGGAGCCGTGTTGCTGGGTGATGGGCAGGGAATTAAGGAAGGAGCAACCGTTAAGCGTACAGGCCTTATTGCTTCAGTAAAAGTAGGCGAAGGTTTGCTGGGCCGTGTGGTTGATACGCTGGCTCAACCCATCGATGGCAAGGGACCGGTAGAAGGCGACTTGTATGAAATGCCCTTGGAGCGTAAAGCTCCGGGTGTAATTTTCCGTCAGCCGGTAAATGAGCCGTTGCAAACAGGTATCAAAGCCATTGATGCTATGATTCCTATTGGCCGCGGGCAACGCGAGTTGATCATTGGTGATCGTCAAACTGGAAAAACGGCTGTGGCGATTGACACCATCATCAACCAAAAAGAGTTTTATGATAAAGGTGAGCCAGTATATTGTATTTATGTTGCCATTGGGCAGAAGGCTTCTACGGTTGCGGGCGTATCCGCCACCCTTGAAAAAGCTGGCGCTTCCAAATACACTGTAATTGTTTCGGCTTCAGCATCCGATCCTGCGCCTATGCAATTCTTTGCTCCGTTTACCGGAGCCGCCATCGGTGAATTCTTCAGAGATACCGGGCGTCCGGCTTTGGTTATTTATGATGACTTGTCGAAGCAGGCAGTAGCCTATCGCGAAGTTTCCTTGTTGTTGAGAAGACCCCCGGGCCGCGAAGCCTATCCGGGCGATGTATTCTATCTGCACTCCCGTTTGTTAGAGCGTGCTGCTAAAATTATCAACAACGATGAGATAGCAAGTAACATGAACGACCTTCCTCCGTCTTTGAAATCAATCGTTAAAGGAGGTGGATCTTTAACTGCATTGCCTATTATTGAAACCCAGGCGAATGACGTTTCGGCTTACATTCCAACCAACGTAATTTCGATTACCGATGGTCAGATCTTTTTGGAAACAAACTTATTTAATGCGGGTATTCGTCCTGCTATCAACGTAGGTATTTCGGTATCAAGGGTTGGGGGTAATGCGCAGATTAAGTCAATGAAAAAAGTAGCAGGAACTCTAAAACTTGATCAGGCCCAGTTTCGCGAGCTAGAAGCGTTTTCAAAGTTCGGGTCGGATTTAGATGCTGTAACAAAACTTACTATTGAACGGGGCCGCAGAAATACCGAGGTATTGAAGCAACCTCAATATGCGCCCGTACCTGTAGAGGATCAGGTGGCCATGATTCTTGCCTCTACAAAAGGCTATATCGATAAGGTACCCGTTGAAAAGGTAAAGGAGTTTGAAAAGGAATTTATCGGCCTTATGCGCGCACAGCACAAGCAGGTTATGGATAACTTCAGAGCAGGCAAGTTTGAAGATGCAGACGTGGACCTGGTGAAGAAGACAGCAACGGAATTGGCCTCTAAATACTGATTTGGCAATTTGAAAATTATTTGATTTGAAAAAGCTGAAGCTAATCATCTTCAAATCTTCAAATTGACTAATCAACTAATTATATATGGCAAGTTTAAAAGAAGTTAAAAGTCGAATTACCTCGGTTATCTCAACCCAGCAGATTACCAAAGCCATGAAGATGGTGGCGGCTGCCAAGTTGAGAAAATCGCAAGAGCGCATTACGCAAATGCGACCGTTCGCACAAAAACTTACCCAGTTATTTCAGAACCTTTCTGCTGCCGGGCAGGGAGAACCAACCTGGTATAATACGGCACGACCCGAAGAGAAAATATTGATTGTTGTAGTAAGTTCTGATCGTGGACTTTGTGGTTCTTTTAATAGCACGGTTATAAAAGCTGTTAATCGCGAGATTGCAGAAAAGTATTCCTCGCAGGCGGCCAAAGGAAACGTATCTGTTTTGCCTTTAGGGAAAAAAGCATTTGAGTTTTTTAGCAAGCGCAATTACAAAATGGTTGCTGATTACTATACTGTGTTTCAGGGGTTATCGTATGCCAGTGTTTCTGTCATTGGCGAATATCTGATGGATTCCTTTAAGCGTGGCGAATACGATAAAATTGAAATTGTTTATAACGAGTTTAAGAATGTGGCTACTCAGATTCTGCGCGTTGAACAGTTTTTGCCGGTATTAATGCCCGAGACAGATAAACAAGCTGTAGACACAGATTACATCTATTTACCAAATCAGGAAGATATTGTAACAGGACTGGTCCCTAAAGCATTAAAGATTCAACTATTTAAATCTGTGCTGGATTCCAATGCCGCTGAGAATGGCGCCCGTATGACGGCTATGGACAAAGCAACTGAAAATGCCGGGGATTTATTAAAAGATCTAAAACTTACCTACAACCGTACCCGGCAAGCGGCCATAACAAAAGAGATTTTAGAGATTGTTGCAGGTGCAGAGGCCCTTAAGACATCTTGATCGTTTAATAAAATAACAAAAAGCTCCTCTCCCCGGGAGCTTTTTTCATTTATGAAAGCAGCGGAACGCTTATACAAAGTATTTAACCTGCTTAACCTTGATGTGATATTCGGGGCTGTAATTTCCGCGCTTTACTTTTCTAAACTTTTTGCCGTGGAAGTTAATGTGTTTAGCCTTATTGCCTTGGGCCTTACCGTTTGGTTGATTTATACAGCGGACAGACTCCTCGATGTGAAAAGGGCACCCGCTAACCCAACCACCGAACGACATAAGTTTCATAAAAAAAATTACGGCACCCTTTTAGTCGCACTGATTATGGTTGCTGTGTTGGTCGGCATTTCTATCCCGTTTCTTCACAAGCAAGTGATTACGGGTGGGTTTTTATTAGGAGCTATTGTTGGTTTCTATCTGCTTCTGCAAAACTATTTGCCCTTAAAAGAATTTGTAGTGGCCGGGCTCTATACTCTGGGGGTACTGCTTCCTTCGTGGCCGTTGCAAACGGAATTAATAGCAATCGATCACCTTCTTTTAGTCGGGCAATTTTTTACCGCGGCTTTGACCAACCTGTTGATTTTCTCATGGTTTGAATTTGAGGCTGATCAGCGCGATGGGCACGCTTCTATAGCAACCCGTTGGGGAAAAACGCTTTGCGCAAAACTGGTCATCCTCCTCGGCATGGTTAGTTTTTGGATAGCCGCTTATTTGTTAACGACTAGTGAATACAAACTGGCTCCTGTTATTTTCTTATTGATGACGGTGATTCTGATAGGTATCCTTTTTTTTCATTCTTACTTTTCAAAATATAGCCGCTACCGATTCTTGGGGGACGCAGTTTTCTT
>JAEUUB010000348.1 GCA_016787745.1 Cyclobacteriaceae bacterium | reverse complement strand
GCACGAACAAAGCCTTTGTACATCATTATTGATTCATATTTTTTATCCCATCCTGTAAATGGCGCTGCATTATAGAAATCGCCAAGTTGACCACCGGCCATTCCAGAATAATTTTCACTTTGCTTAAAGGCCTTTATTTCTTCTTCGGTAACCATAGCGGGATACTCGGCCGGATGGATAGTCTCAAAGCCAGCGGGATCGACATAAATAAGGTTTTGAATCCGATCGGGATATTGCGCAGCAAAGGCGCTGATGGTACGTCCACCATACGACAGCCCAACAAGATTTATTTTTCCGGAGATGCTTAGGCTCTCCAGAAGTTCGTGTAACTGTTCCGTAAAAAGGGCCACATCATAAACTACATCCGGATTGTCGGAGTACCCTCTTCCATAAACATCGTATCGCAATACGCCATACCCTCTTTGTTGAGCAGCATAATAAGTAGAATCCCAAATGTAAGCAGGTACTGAAAAGCCATGAACCAATACGAGCGTGGTATCGGCATTTTGATTGGCAAATTCGTAATGGGTGTAGCCAGCACTTAAATTGGCGAAGTTCCCTGTGGTTATACCTGATCTAAATTCTGTATTCTTCTCTATGGTTTCCGGATCAGTGAATTCCTGATTCTTCTTTTCTGAGGAACAAGCAGTCAGCAGCAGAATGAAAAGGAGAGTGCTTGGCGCGTAACTTTTCAATTTGTTTGGTTTTTTAAAATGGCACTATACTAGAAATCAAATTTGATTCCGGTTTGTTTAGAAATATCTTTCAGGTCGTCAACAACGGCTTTGATCAAAGGAATTCCTTCTTTTCTTCGAATGTCTTCGGCTTCATGCTCCGGATCACCCGGAATTAAGACAGCCGCTTGACCTTTAACAGGTTTTGTGTTTCTAAATACTTCTATCCAATCATCAATTCGCTGCTTGAACTCGGCAACATCCATAAAGCCATCAATCTGCATCGCTCCAAAAAAATGACCGATACCTTTACCAACGCTGAGTGCTGGAATTTCCTGACGCAGGGCAAAGGGCGGAGCAAAGGGACCCCAATTGGCCCCACTTAATACACTGGTGAGAATATCTACCATCGCGGAAAGTGCATACCCTTTGTGGCCGCCCAACTCACGCTCAGAACCCAAGGGCAACAAGGCTCCGCCTTCAATCATGTCGGAGGGTTGATCAGTCATGTCACCCGCTTTGTTTATGATCCAGCCTTTTGGTATTGTCTTGCCCTTTCTTTTCGCGATTTCTATTTTACCATAGGCGGCAGCACTGGTGGCAAGGTCAATAACTATGGGTCGGTTTTTAAGGCCGGGAAATGCGATGGAAATTGGGTTGGTACCCAGCATGCGTTCAGCTCCCCATAATGGCGCGACTAACTTTGTTGTATTAGTCATGGACCAGCCAATCATATCTCGTTCAAGCGCTTTAAATGAATAGTAAGAGGCAATACCATAGTGATTCGTGTTGCACACACTTACCCAGCCTGAGCCATGTTGCTCCGCTTTGTCCATAGCAATTTTGTTAGCCCTGGGGCCAACCACTAACCCCAAACCATTATCGCCATCTACCGTGCAAACACTTTTCCTTTCGCGTACAATAGTAATGTTTGGCTTTGGGTTGATCCGCCCCAACTTAAACATATCGAAGTAGGTATGTAAACGTGCTACGCCATGCGAGTCGATGCCTCTCAAGTCGGATAGGCTTAGTACATCGGCTGCCTGATCGGCTTCTGCCTTTGAAACCCCGAAATGCAAAAAGACTTTTACTGTAAATTCTTTTAGCAGTTCAGAGGAAAATAAGGTAGTTTGATCGGACACCATTATAACTCAAAAATTTTGTTCATTAAAATCCATTTTTCCCCTGGTTTTGCATGAGGTAATGCCTGCTGGTATTTCCATAACATCTTTTCCCATTCTTGCACTTTGGGATTATTCATATCGGCTTCTGATTTCATCTCAAATGAAAAGTGTTTATTGGTTTCCATAATCATAAACAGCCGATTGGTGGTGCGATAGATCTCCATGCTTTCAATCCCTGCATCGCGAATGCTCTTTTCAATCTCCGGCCAAATCTTTTTATGATGTTTTTCATATTCCGCGATCAGTGCCGGATCGTCCTTTAAATCTAAAGCAAGGCAATAGCGCATTTCGTTTAGCTTTTACCTGTAACCAGAATAATTTTATGTCCTTTCCAGCCATAATAAATAACAAACAGGAAACACAAGAAGGGAAGCAGGAACGATTGCTGAATACTAAAATTATCAGCGATTAATCCCATAAGCGGTGGAATTATCGCTCCGCCAACAATAGCCATAATTATAAAAGACGATCCTAGTTTGGTATGCTCACCCAAATCTTTCACCCCCAGGGCAAAAATGGTTGGAAACATGATTGACATAAAAAAGTTAATAACGAGAATGGAATAGACAGCTACTTCACCACCCGCAAACACACCCGCCAGACAGAACGCAGAAGCGCAACCTCCATAAATTGTTAATAACCGGGTATCATTGATTGTTGTCATCAGCCAGGTGCCAACAAACCGACCAATCACAAAAAGAAACGTACCGATTATCATGTAGTTCTTAGAGGCGATTTCATTCGAGACACCCGGTAATAATTCAGTGATGTAGTTTAGTGTAATGCCCCAGATACCTGCCTGAGCACCCACGTAGAAGAACTGGGCTAGCACCGCCTGAGTTAAGTGCTTATGCTTAAATATAGATTTGTCGAATTTTAGTTTTGATGTATTTGCGGGCTCTGGCATTTTTATAAGAAAAAAAAGAAAAGCAACGACCAGTACTGCCAGGGCGATCAGGGTATAAGGAAAGATTACCGCCTCCGCTGCCTGCTGCTTTTCAGAAGCCTCTGCCATTGCCCCCTCATTGCCGGCAAAAATGAACTGGCCTGCCAGCCAGGGGCCCACTACTAAAGCAACTCCGTTAAACGATTGCGAAAAGTTAAGCCGCTGTACGGAGGTCTCCACTTTTCCTAAGATGGTTACATACGGATTCGCTGCGGTTTCCAAAAAAGCCAGCCCACTCGCTATGATGTATAATGCGATAAGAAAAAAACCGAACGTTAACGTTTTGGCAGCGGGTATAAATAGCAAAGCCCCGATGGCGTAAAGTAATAATCCAAGCAAGATTCCCTTTTTATAATTGTACTTCTCCATAAACAATCCGGCTGGTATGGCAATAGTAAAGTAACCAAAGTAAAAGGCGGTTTCAATTAATAGAGCCTGTGCTCTTTTTATTTCGAACACAGGCTGAAAGTGTGCGATTAACGCAGAGTTAAGAATGTTGGCTAATCCCCATAAAAAGAAAAGGCTGGTAACCAGCAGGAGCGGAACAAAATAACTTTTCTTTTCTGAGGCATTAGCGATTACAGAATTGGAAACAGGTATGGCCATGGATTAACTGATTGCACGATCGAGATGTGTATACCCGCCATCCACAAAAAGCCATTGGCCCGTAGTGTGGCTGGAACGGTCAGAGAGAAGAAAAGCGACCGTATCCGCAATTTCTTCGGATTTGGTTAATCTGTGTTCAAGCGGAATTCGCTTTGAAATCTGTCGCAATTTTTCCTGTGGATCATTAAAGCTATTTAGCCACGACTCATAAAGCGGGGTTGCCACCTCGGCAGGAATTACCGCGTTTACACGGATCGAGTAAGGAAGCAGTTCAACAGCCCATTCACGCGTAAGCGATAGGATGGCGCCTTTGGCTGCCACATATCCTGAAGTGTTGCCCTGTCCGGTAACAGCGGTTTTCGATCCAATGTTGACAATTACACCTTTTCTTTTTTTAAGATAGGGTAGGGCATAATGGGTCATATAGTAATAATGACCTGCATTGTCAATTAGGGATTTCGTAAACTTAGCAGGTGTGCCATTCTCCAAACCAATGCCATCATTGCTTCCGGCATTATTCACCAGGCCATCAATCTTTCCATGCTCTTCAATGATTTCATTCATTACCTCACAGCAAGCCTGATGGGTAGATAAATCTGCGTTGTAAAAAAATCCTTTTTCGCTTCTGTCGGGCAAGGTTCTTTTTGCTTGCGGAATCTTGTCAACAATGGCCACCTGTGCGCCTTCCTCGATTAAGACCTGGGCAATTGATTTGCCAATACCGCGAGCACCCCCCGTAACTATAATTACCTTATCTTTCAGATGAAGATCCATTGCTAAAGATTGTAAAATCTTGTTGCATTTTCATTCATTATCAGATGTTTTTCTGACTCTGAAAAGGATTCAAAATACTTTGTCAGAATGCTCAATTGCTCAGCATATGTTGCGGCAAGTAAACATACGGGCCAATCGGATCCATACATAACCCGTGATACGCCAAACTGATTAATTACCAAATCCAGGTAGGGCCTGAAGTCTTCGTGAGCCCATTCCTTTTTTGCTTCGGTAACCATGCCCGACAGTTTGCAATAAACATTGGGATGCGCGGCCAGAATTTTAATATAACTGGCCCAAAAGTCAAATTCTTTGTTTCGGATAATCGGTTTAGCCAGGTGATCGAGAACAAACTTTTGCTTAGGATTATTCTGTACCATCTCAATGGCGTCTCTTAGTTGATTCGGGTAGATTAAGATGTCGTATGTGAAGTTCTTTGCTGTTAAGGATTTAATCCCACGATTAAATTCTCTGCTTGTTAAAAAACCGCTTGGCTCAGCCTGGGCAATATGTCG
>JAEUUB010000014.1 GCA_016787745.1 Cyclobacteriaceae bacterium | reverse complement strand
GCATGCAGGCATTTTAAATATCAGATAAAACAGAATATTAATTTATCAAATGTATCCGCTCAGTTTATAAGCCACCATACCCACCCACTCACGAATCATGATGTGCCAGATCTGCAGCGAATCCAAGCGGGGAATTACGAGCACATCCGGAGTAAACTTTCGTTCGTGAATCAGAAAATCAGTCGTGAAGGTATCACACGGCCAATCAATTTTTGCAAAGCAGGCACGTGATCTGCGCATATGGAAAGCAGAGGTAATCAATAGGCATTCCGAAGAAGATATCGAGTCCTGAAGAACCTTCTTTGTAGCCACGGCCGATTCGTGCGTGTTACGGGATTCATTTTCGATAATCAGGTCTTCACCGGCAACGCCCATTAGTTTTAGGGCGTCCGCAATCTCATCAGCTTCTTTTGTGCGTCTTTCCGTTAAGCTTCCACTGCCCCCCGAGATAAGAATTTTATCTATAATGCCCAGCCGATAAAGCTGTAACGTGTGGGTTACCCGATCGGCCCCGCGATGAAAATAGACGCGGTCGTCAGGAACCATATTGCCTTTGGTAACACCAGTAAGAAGAATTCCAATCGCGTACTTTTTTTTTATTTCCTGAAAGGGTGTTGCCGGTAATTCCCACAGCCGGATTACTTCGTTGGTTATAAAGTCATTTGAGAATAACAATAACAAGGCGAAGCCAATTTTGAACAACAATGCCTTCTTTTTGCTTTTAAGAACCCAGGAAAATAGAAATAGCAGGCAGATGATCACCAGGGGCATGGTTAGATAATTCAAGGTCTTGGAGAGAAGGAAGAACATCGGCTACATTCTTTTCGGAATAGGGTTTGAGATATTTCCCAATCCATCAACTATTTTTCTTAGGATATCGAAGTAGAGGGTAATGGCCAGCAAGAAAGTCATCGACCAGATTACACCCAGATTAAAATAAAACGTGTCGATATTTTGATTTAGGAAATGCTTCGCGGGCATATAAAATTGCGCATCAAAATCCACCAGGTGTTCGGGATCGGGATCTTTGTAGATTGGAAAAATTTTCTGAATCAGTTTTCCATTTTTTTCAATGATTCGATTTTGTTCCACTGTATTTTTAACCAGTTCTGTAATCGCTTCATTTTGATAGTGATTACGATACTCTTCAAAGGCTTTTTCTTTTTCAGGAGTGTTCGTGAGCTCATTTATCTTTTTATCCTTTTCTTCATCGGCTTTATTGTAGCGGTTGACATAAAACTTCTTGAGTGCACCTAGAAAATAGGCAGCTTCCTCATAAACGGATGAATCGTAACGGTCAATAGTAAAGTCATTGAGATGAGCAAAGTCTTTTTTGCCCACGAAATCGATCTCCTCCGTCAGTTCATGTTTTAGTAAAGCAAGGTCGTTGATAACTTCCCGTTGTATGGAAGGGTCCTGACTTTTTATATTCAGATTAACAAAATCAAGCCGGGTTTCTAAAGCCGGGATTAAATAGATCTTTTTATAATCTGCGTCCGCCATTACTTTGTCGTCAAAGTAAAACATCTTTTCAAATTCATTGTCTTTATACTGCGCGACCATACTGGCTTCAAAGGCCCACCGCGAAGCCATAATGTCGCCCACCAGTGGCACAGTTTCGGTATTTCCAATTACAGGGTTCAACTTATCAAACTTTACAACCACACCACTTAAGATGAGCTGTGGAATAAGTAATATGGGTATAAGAATGTAAATGGTTACAGCCGAGTTGAAGGCAGATGAAATATTTAGCCCTAACAAATTGGCAAAACAGGAGGTGGAAAAGAGAATGCACCAGTAGATCAGGTACATGCCTTTAATTTCCAACAGGGTATTACCGACTAAAACGAAAAGCAGGGTTTGTAGGGCGGAGATCATAAACAAGATTCCGATCTTGGAAAGAATATAGCTGCTGCGGTTTAGATGCAGGAATTTTTCGCGTTTCAATATCTTTCTATCGCGAATAATCTCCTCGGCACTTACGGTGAGCCCCATAAATAAGGCCACGATAACACTCATAAACAGATAGGCAGGCATGTTAAGATTTTTACTGAATACATACCCGGTGTTGTACACATCATCCGTATTATAATACCGGACGATAAAAGCCAGAATGAAAGCCAGAAGAGGTGCTTCCAACAGGTTGATGACGAGGTATTGCGTGTTGCTTAGTTTGGCTAATAAATCGCGCAAGCCAAACAATTTAATTTGTTTGGACCATGAGGGCACCCGCAGGGTCGATTGAGGTACTTCCTCCGAGGGGATTACAGTAGAAAGCATGATTTTGTCTTTATACTGTTGATTCCATTGCTCGGCAGAAAATTTTCTTTCATCCGTAAAGTTGCCGAACTCATTAATGACTTTTGTTTCTATGATGTTAAAGATTTGTTCGGGGTTTACATTGCCGCAGGAGAAACATTCACCCTGATCGCTATTAACCAGATTAATATTTTTTTTGAAATAGGTAATTGCATCCACGGGATTTCCGTAATAGATTTGATATCCCCCTGTATCCAGAATCACCAGCTTGTCAAACATCTTAAATATGTCGGAAGAAGGTTGATGGATAACAGCAAAGACCAGTTTGCCCTTTAGAGAAAGTTCTTTCAGCAGATCGATGATGTTTTCGGAATCGCGCGAGGATAACCCCGATGTAGGCTCATCCACAAACAGTACTGCGGGCTCGCGCAAGAGCTCTAACCCGATGTTAAGCCGCTTGCGTTGGCCACCGCTAATCGTTTTTCGGAGCGGAGAACCTACGGTTAGATGTTTAGTTTCTGTTAATCCAAGATCGCTAAGGGTTTTCAGCACCAGTTCGTCAATTTCCTTTTCGTTGAGATGGCTAAAACAGAGTTTGGCCGAAAAGTAAAGGTTCTGATACACGGTCAGATCTTCAATCAGCAAATCATCCTGTGGCACAAAGCCTATCACACCTTCAATTCTTTTTGGCTCTGCGTAAATGTCTATTCCATTAATCAACACGCTACCGGCCGAAGGTTTTTCGCTGCCGTTAAGTACGTGGAGTAAGGTTGATTTGCCCGCTCCACTGGCTCCCATTAGGGCAACCAGATTGCCCGATTCTTCCGATACATCAACATCGCGGAGTCCCAACCGACCGTTTTTAAATTGATAGGAGATTTTTTTGGCTTCGAAGCTGGTGCGGGTTCCACTCGTTAGTTTCTTGAAAAGGCCCAACACTTCGCCATAATAGATAGGAGGGCTGCCATCCCAACGCATGGTGCTACCGGTAGCCAACACATTAATACTCCCTGATTTTTGAGGAACGCCATTCAGGTAAACATCGGTGCGGCCAATATATTTAAAAAAGAAAGTGTCAGTACTGCGCAGGTAAAGAATGGCCAGAAAACCGTCCAGATGCTCGCGATAGATATGGACGCAGGTTCCAGGTTGATCTGGGATTGAATCAATAATAAGAATATCTTCGTGATTACTATCGGTTCGCTTTTTACCTAACACATAAAGTTTAATGAGTTCCAGGTCGGTTGTGGCAATGTTCAGTGCATCGCAGATTTGAAGCGCCAAAATTTGCTCCCGCTCCGAAATGGCTCCATCGGCCAGGATAACGCTCATCAGTTCCAGTACGATTACTATTTTTTGCTTTTGAGCTATTTCCTCATTGATAGATTGACAGATTTTAATGATGGTGTTTTTCTCCTGGGCAGCGCTAAGTTTGCCTGAGGTTTCCACCGCGTATTCATCGAACAACTGCATGTGGCTTTCGGCCGCCTTTTGACTGAGGTGGTCGGATAGAAAAACCAGAATGTGATCTCGTTCTTGTTTGGTGATTTGATCTTCCTTAGCTACCAGGGCAAAGAGCCTCATAATGGCAGTCAATACGGGTTCGCTCATGGGTTAAAGTGTAGACAGGTTTCTTAAAGATAACAAAGAATGCCCTATGTAAAATAAAAAAAGGATTAACCGTGGCTAATCCTTTTTGATCGCAAGAATTCGGTTTCCCTATTCTACGATAGTAGTTCTTATTTTTTCAACAATCTTCGTGATCTCAATCAGATTTTTATCACTTAGCACCAGAGCCGAGTTGTTATTTTTGATCTGTTCTTCAATATTCAGATCGCGGTACTTTCCCTGAAGTGTTAAGAGGTCTTGCTTTATGGAACCAATGAGACCCTCGGAATCAATGCCCCCAAGCATGCTTACAAGTTCATCTACCGATTTTTCCTGATTAAGAATAATTTGCATGAGTGGAGTTAAAACCAGGTTTCTGGAATCATCGGGGAGCAGATCTTTCGGGTACGTTTTGATTAACCCGGTTGAGATGTATAATCCTTCTACAAAACTTCCGGTTAATAACAAGGCGGCCAGCTTGTTGCGGCTATTGTCCTTCAAATACTTTTCGCTGGAGCGGGTAGCAGCATCCAGAATCTTAGCCAGAGAGTCTTTGTTGGCAATGTTGGCCTCAAAGCGCTGAAGAACACTTATATCAAAGGTGCCTATAACCCCAAGATTGTCGGCCAGTTTTTTGGCAGAATTCAGGTAATCAATGGCTTCTTGTGTTTTTTCGTATGAACTCAGATACCCGATATCGGTTGTATACACCCCCAGGTTAAGAGCGGCTTTGTCCGATAATGCGCTGTACTTATCAACCTTATTTCGATCATTTAACAAACTTTGATTGAATTCAGCCCCGGTTCCCTGAAGAACGTAAGGAATTTCGGAAGGAGACGGAAGGTTATTGATAACATCCTGAACCTGCTCATTCATAGATTCCTGAGCCTGATCAAATTCTTTAGCGTTTTGGTCTGTACCGTCTTTTGAACCCCCGCAGGACCAAAGACCAGCCACGGCTAATAAGGCAAGTAAATAAGCATTGAGTCGAGTAAATTTCATGGGTTTAATAGTTTAGCCTTCAATTTTAGCATATTTTTCTAAACCAGTAAAACCGTTCGGCCTTTATTTTGTCCTTAAATTGCAAAAGTGTCCACAAGTTCAAACATTATTTACCAAATTCCAGTTTAAGAGCAAATGAACCGACCCTATCCTGTTGAAACTGCCTATTTAATTGATGACAGCGAGGTCGACTTGTTTGTACATCGGAAGTTTATTGAGCTGCGTCAACTGGCCAGCGAAATAGTTACGTTTAACTCCCCTTCGGTGGCATTGGAAAAGATGTCGACCGTACCGGATAATGGTACTGCGGGGATATTATTCCTTGATCTTAACATGCCCATGATTAACGGCTTTGAGTTTTTGGAAAAGGCCAAAAAAATTTCCACAGGGGCATTTAACCGGATGCGGGTGGTCATTCTAACAAGTTCAAACAGTCATACCGATCGGGAACGTGCACAGACCTTTGAAAATGTAATAAGCTTTATACCGAAACCCCTTACCGTGCAGGGTATTGATGATATTATTAAGTTGATTGGAGTGGAAAATAAGTCACACTGATTCTGGGGAGTCCAGAGTCCACGTTCTATACTTTGCTATAAAATAGACTAAAGAAAGTGTGATCAGGATTGAGCCGGCAATCGAAAGTACATACCCCCCTGAAATAAAAAATTCGAGCCAGCTCAGTTTGGCATTTCCAAACTCTTTGAAGAGCAGCACACCAACACTGCCGAGATATCCGAAGGAATCGGCCAGATAAATAAGAAAACCCACGGTGCTTACATACCGAAAGGTGGCAATCAGCCGATCAAAGAATATGCTGTTAAATTGGATGTATCCAAAGTACAATCCCATACCCACCAAAATCATCCAGGCAGGGGCTGCAATAACGTTCTTTTCAAAAGCCAAAGTACTTAATCCTGCTGTTAGCATACCTACAAATACAATAATGTGGTTGATTACCATGGCTTTGAAATTATCCTTTATTACCATTAAACTTCCTATCACAATAAGAACGGTAATAGCAACAATCGATTCGGTAAATGTGAAAATGCCAGGCTTGTCGCCATATCCCAGCGATTGCCAGATTTCAGCAGAGAAATTATCTCTGAAATCCCGGAAAGCAGTTAGCAGCATGTAGGTAAGAATGAGGAGAATTAACCCCGGAGCAAATGTGAGTGAATATTTAATCCGTTCTTTTCCCGTCATGGGGCTTCGCTTGGTTCTCAATGCCTCGTCTGCAGCGGTGGGGGGCGGAATTTTATCGAGGAGCCAAAGAAAAAGGAGCAAGGGTAAAAAGAACAGGCAGGAAGCAACGAAGGGCATCCAGAATTCAGAAACACCCCAGTCGCGCATAAGAAACCCACCCACTGTTTTAGCAAAGCCGGCAGAAAAAATAAAACTAACGGACAAGCTTGCTCCTAATACCTCCGTAAATTTTCTTCCTTCGAGGTAGCCAAATACCATACCCCATACCATCCCCAAAGGCAAACCATTAAAAAATAAGAAAATGAGATTGTAAGGCGAAGGGGCCATGGCAAAGAATAACCACGATAGGCTGGCGACTGTTACCATTAAGAGAATACCTTTTGCCCGAGCGTTTGCCCCTAATTCAGACACAACTTTTATTCCAATGAATTTGGATAACATGTAACCCAAGACCTGAAAGATTACCATCCATACTTTAAAGTCAACACCCCACACACTCATGTTTTCGTAGGTGGCAACACCAAATGTTTTGCGAAGGGCAAAAATACAGGTGTACAGGCAGAATGCGGATAGGGATACGTACAAGGAGAACCAAAATCCATTGGTTTGCTCAAGCCATCGTGTAATAGAAGATTTTGTTGTACTCAAAATGCAGAGTTGTCTTTTTCTCCGAGTGTAAGATTAATAAACTTTTTGAATTAATGGAGAATATTATTTTGTCAAATCGGAACTTGTAAAGGACCTATTCATAGTTTCCTAATTTCTATACCTTTACTTAATAACCTGCTTATGACCCCTAAACTACTTTTAGCTTCTTTGTTACTTTTCCTGTTTCATTTTTCGGCTGCTCAGAAAAAGACCAAGACCGAAAATATAATTCTGATAACGCTGGATGGTTTTCGCTGGCAGGAAGTTTTTACCGGAGCCGATTCTTCTTTCATGAAGCAACAAACCTTTCTGAAGGATCCGAATCTAAAAGAAAAATTCTGGCGCAGTAACCAGGAGGAACGGAGAAAAGCCTTGTTGCCTTTTATGTGGACCACCCTGGCCACCCAGGGTCAGTTGTATGGAAACCGCGCATTGGGTAGTAAGGTGGATGTTTCCAACAACCAATTATTTTCCTATCCTGGCTATAATGAAATCCTCACCGGAAGTGCAGACAATGAGCGCATACATTCCAATGATAAAATTTATAATCCGAATACAACGGTGCTGGAGTTTTTGAACAACCAACAACGTTTCAAAGGAAAAGTGGCGGCCTTCACATCGTGGGATGTCTTTCCTTATATTATTAATGACAAGCGCAGTGGAATTTATGTAAGTACGGGTGTACAGGAAGTTAAAACAACTAACCCTACAGATGTCGAAAAGATGTTGAACAAGATGATCCTTAGTGTACCTAACCCATTGGAAGATGTTCGTCTGGATGCATTCACATTTTATTACGGTCTTGAGTATTTGAAAAAAAACAAACCCAAGGTTCTTTATTTTTCATTTGATGAGACCGATGATTTTGCGCATCGTGGTGAATATGGCGCATACCTTAATTCAGCCAACTATACCGATAAATTTATTTCTGAGTTGTGGACTTACCTTCAATCCGAGACCCAGTACAAGAACAAAACCACTTTAATTATCACCAGCGATCATGGACGCGGGGACAATACTGAAACATGGACTGACCATGGGCAAGGTGTTCCGGTTGCCAGCCAGATCTGGATGACAATTATAGGCCCCGATACACCCCCGTTGGGCGAGGTAAAAGGAGAATCGCAATACTATCAAAATCAACTAGCCAGCACGCTCACTATGTTGCTGGGTATTGAGTATAAAAACGAGAAGAAGCCCGGGCCGCCAATTTCATCAATCCTGAAATAAGGCGAGTTCTCTGATTCTTAGACTATCATTAGCGGAAATTACTAATCATTGATTTTAACATCTTTGATTTTGGTGGGCAACCAAACCTGCATTTGATTTTGTCCGCGGTTGGCCCAGGCATAGTAAGGTATTGCCGTAATTTTTCTGGTTTCGGTTTTCACCGATAAACCATCCGGCTGCACCTGAACCGTAGGAGCATCAAATTGTATGGTAGTAATTCCTTCCAGTAAATTCTTTTGGAAGGTAGTTTCAAAACTTGCATGTCTGGGTAAGATAACATTCCAGGCGCTGCCATCATTATCCGCACCCTCAACACAATACACTAACGGGCCCCGCTGCAAGGCTACGCGATCTTCGTCTTGCTTAACTTCGGGCCGCGACACAATTCTTTTCACAGGCATGGGTAAAATCAGTTCTAAAACATCCCCTTTCTTCCACTCGCGCTCAATAACCGCATATCCGTTTTCTATTTTGTGTGCAACGGATTTTTCATTAAGCGATAAGGTGAAATCGGATTTGGTTTTGTCTTCAAACACGAACAGGTCTCCGGGTACTGCTTCGCCTTGGGCCCAACCCGGAATGCGTACGTGCATAGCAAACTTCGTTTTGTTTTTAGGGTCAAAAGTAAGTTTGATTTTACCATCCCATGGGTAATTGGTTTGCTGGGTTAACGAAACTTCGGTTTTGCCAATTTTAGTTGTTGTGGTGCTCCCTACAAAAAGGTTTACCCAAATTCCCTGATTTGAAAACCCGTAGATATAATCTCCTAAGGAAGAAACCAGGCGCGCAATGTTGGCAGGGCAACAGGCTGTTCCAAACCACTCTCTGCGGAAATGTTGCCCGTCAGAGGCTAATGGATTACCATAGAAGAATCGATCTCCGGATAACGAGAGTCCATCCCGGGCGCCATTGTACAGACTTCGTTCCAGCACATCAATAAACTTGCTGTTACCCGTCATTAAATTCATACGTTGGTTCCAAAAAACCATTCCTACTGATGCGCACGTTTCGCAATATGCTTGCTCATTGGGCAGATCATAATCTTTGCTAAATCCTTCGTTATTTCCCGAGGAGCCAATGCCTCCGGTTACATACATGTTTCGGTACACCACATCTTCCCAAACTGTTTTCATTGCATTCATGTAGCCTTCATCCCCGGTAAGGGCAGCCACATCAGCGGCTCCCGTGTATAAATACATAGCCCGTACAGCATGACCGGTTATTTCCTTTTGCTCACGCACCGGCACGGCATCTTGTGCATAGGCAGTATCTTTCCATTCCGTCCAGGTATACCCCTTGGCGTACTTGTGTCCGCGTTCCTCCAGTAACCAATAAGCAAGGGTAAGGTACTTTTTGTCTTGCGTTGTTTTATAAAGTTTTACCAGAGCAAGTTCAAGTTCCTGATGGCCGGTAACCCAGTGCCTTTTACCCGGTTCAGGTCCAAAGAGTGAATCAAAATGATCGGCAAATTTTATGGCCACATCCAAAAGTTTTCGCTTGCCGGTTACCTGATAATAGGCAACAGCTGCTTCAATCAAATGCCCTCCATTGTAGTCTTCGTGCATACTCATATCACTCCAGCGCTCATCCATTCTGCCTAAAGAATAATAGGTATTGATGTAACCATCCTCTAATTGGGCGGCCGCTATTTTGTCTATCCATTCATCGGCTTTTTTCTCCAACTCCGGATTCGGGTGATTTTTTAATGAATAAGCAATGGCCTCCAGCGCTTTAAACACATCCGAGTCATCATAGAAGATTCCTTCATGCTTTTCATTTTTTCCCCGGGCAACCTTTTCAAAATTCCGGATGCGTGGCGTTTTAATCTCAGTTTGGTAAACGCATGCCTGCAGGGTTGTGGTAGCTACCTTTTCTAAAGTGGGCTTCCAGAATTCATCATGGATTGTTACCTGCGAAAAATTTATAGGTTCAAATTGTCGGCTCGGTGTTTGACCCACACTAGTCAAAGTGACCAGGCTGAGTGAAAAGAGAGGTAGAAATTTCATGGTAGTAAAAGATACTATGGAACAGATAGTTAATTTTATAAAGACAATAGACCCGGCATTGCAAGGGTACAATAAGTAAACTTTCTTACTTTTAAGGCATGAAGATAGTATTTATTCTTTTTGTTTTTGCAGCAATAGCCTGTTCAACTACTCAGCATCAAGCTTCAGGCGAAGGATCGGTGAACCGGCAATCAACCAATCAGGTTTCGGTCAACAATCCAAGTCTGTCTTTAGCCGATTATCTGAAAAGAGTTCCCGGTGTACAAATTATTGAAAGTGCGGGTGGGAGAGATATTGAGGTTTTGGTGAGAGGAAATAATACGGTGAATGAACAGCGCGAACCCCTCTTTGTTATAAATGGCGTTAATGTAGGGTTTGGCTATGAGAATGCGGCTCCTCTGGTGGCGGTGAGTGATATTGACTACGTGCGGGTTTTGAAATCGGGCTCCGAAACGGCTTCTTATGGCATGCAGGGCACCAACGGAGTAATTTTAATTACCACAAAAAAAGGAGGCAAGTAATTTGCATCCCGCTCTTTTTATCCTCTACGAAGTCTCGATTGAAAAAAGTGGGCCCAGCTGGGCACGATCCAGCGACCCCTTGATTATGAGTCAAGTGCTCTAACCAGCTGAGCTATGGGCCCTCATTAATGATTACCAACTATATTTGAAGTCGGT
>JAEUUB010000283.1 GCA_016787745.1 Cyclobacteriaceae bacterium | reverse complement strand
CGTATTCAAAATATTGTTCCTGTAAAAATCCTGCACTACCAGGAGGCGTTGCAATTGGCCTTTGATAAAATCAGCCGCATGCATGTGATCTCCAGTTGGAAAGATGCTATTTCGCAAACCACGATGCGTACTAACTTTCTTGATAACATTAAAGTGCCCGAGTACGGTATTCTCACGGACAAACGGATTATTGAATTTGAGAAGGAAAAATCGGAGGTAATCGAAAATATTTGGCGCATTGGTGGGCAGCGGGGCTGGTACTTTGGTAACTGGCTGTGGAGCATCCGGGGCATTCTTGATAAAATGGTTGGCGGTGTAGGCTTGCGCAGAGGGCGCAGAAGTGAATCGGATTTAAAGCCGGGCGATGCCCTTGATTTTTGGAGAGTATTGGTTGCCTCTAAAACCTCCGGCCACTTACTCCTCTATGCGGAGATGAAGCTTCCCGGAGAAGCCTGGCTGGAATTCAGGATTAAAGAAAGCAAGGGAAAACACCAGTTGCTCCAAACAGCAACCTTTCAGCCCCTGGGTTTGTGGGGTCGGATTTACTGGTATCTGATGCTCCCCTTTCATGGGATAATTTTTCCTATGATGGCAAAGAGAATTGTTGCAGCGAAATAATCAATCCCAAACAAACTTCCACAACCCATCGGCTTGCCGTTTCCAAACTGTGTGAAAAATACCTTCGCTCGATTGGGTATTTCCCAACGAATCAGTAGCGGTATAAACATACTTGCCATACGTATACCCTAAATCGCCCGAAGCGGAAACATCGACAAAATCGGGCTTCCATGTTAAAGAAATGCCCGGTTGCGTGCGGGCTTCAAAATAATCCTTTAGTGCCGCTTTGCCTTTAATAAGGGTATTGTTTCGCAACAGGGCTACCTCTTCTGCTGCAAAGGCGGCAAAGGCGTGTTGCAAGCCCGCTGCCTGAGCCACCGAATCGAACGCCCGCTCCGCATCACGAATCTCTTGTTTCCATACTTCGGCTTGATCCTGTTTTTGTTTCGTGACGCAAGACACAAAAATTCCCATCAACAAACTCATTACTAATACCTTATTCATACAACTATTTATTTTTAAAAATCGACCTAAGATGATAGATGCATTCAGTACTATTTTGAGATCGCTTCTAATAGAAAAATACTTCATCCACAAAAAACCAACCTTTCTTGCCTTTGCCGCTATGCCACGATGGAAGGGCTTTGACCGGCTTGGCAACAACCTTATAGTAGGCATAGCGCGATGAATCAATGCTTATAGTAATGGCATCCACAGATTGCGAACGATAGGCCGTTGGCTGATTACCGGATATCGTCTTTATGCGTTTCAATTTTGAAGCACTCTCCCCGCCCCACACCTCCACCTCGGTAGGAGGAAACAGATATCCACCCACGTTATCGCCATAACTAAGTACAATTTTATTTAGCGTTGGTGGATTATCACCAAAACTAAATCCGGCTTCAAAATTACTATCCCGATACCCTAACCACGATGACTCGTTTAATACATCGATAAAACCTTTCTTGCCATCCGTTAAACTTGTACTCCCTAAACCCGGATACTTCTTATCGGCTGGTGTGAGCAACTCAGCACGAACGGGAGCAATCCCTTCCACGAAACTTGTGTACTCAAAGAGCCCGCTGCAAAACCAACCATCTTTACACGCAATGGCCGTAACTTTTACAGTTTCGTTTATGGGAACCGGGTTTTTATAAACAAGTCCCTGCACCGTGTCGGGCGGAGTTCCATCCAATGTATAATAGGTGGAAACGCCTGGCATCGGGTGTTTCAATACTAAAGCTCCCCCGCGCTCAATAATTCCCTCGCTAACCAAAAACGGTTTTGTCAGGCGCTGCACACTGGAATCTTTATACAAGGAGTAAGTTACCTTTACATTGGGATAAGCTTTGCTCCATTCCTCAACAGCCGATTCTTGAACTCCGGTGTTCCAAACAAAAAGCTGGCGCAAGTCAGGCAAAGCAAGCAAGGATTTTATTTGTTGGTTGCTTACACGGGTCCCTGACAATGACAACGATTGAAGGCTATTCAGACTCATAAGATCCACCAGGGTTGCCCCTGTAATATCTGTAGAATTTAAATTGAGCTTTTCCAGGTTTTTAAATTGAGCGACAATCTTTAACTGATCATCTGTTACAGGCATCTTCGAAAGATTTAAACTCACTAGCTGCTCCGCAATGGTTTTTAATTCTTCCAACATAGTTGCCTTATAGGCACCCCGGATAAAAAAATCAACCTGCAGAGCCGGACTATTTACATACAAAGGCGTTACCGTTCGAAAAGGAGTGTTGAGGTTATCTATTACTTGTTGTGATACGCCAGAAAACGGATATGACTTTTCTACAGTTTCCGTATTCAGGTTTTTCATTTTTATTTCCGTCCATTTTCGTAGTGTATCCTCTGCAGAATACTCCGTCAACCTTCTCTCAAAATCTGCTCCCGATCGAATCCAGGATTCCAGCGCAAAAATCTCCTCTTGTGTAAGTTGTGGCTTCCCCTCAGGGGGCATATGATTATCATCTGTAACCGGCAGGTGAATGTATTGAATCAACCGACTGGAATCGGGATTCCCTGCTATCCATTCCACACCATTCTCTCCGCCCAGTTTAAATTTCTCCATGGAAGTCATAATTAACTTCCCCTTGGCTTTTCGTTCGTTATGACAACTAAAACATTTTTTATCAAGAATAGGACTAATAGCAATTTCATAAAGAGAAGAAGTCTCCACGGAAATTTCTTTTTGGGATTGCGTGACAGGCGCTAAAATAAAATTCTCGCCATGGGTTAGCACAGAACCCGTGTGACCCGCTGCTACCAATAGTATAAGAGTAATTGCCATAGAACCGTAAAACACCACAACTCTCTTTCTCACCGTGTTGTACCAGGCCAAAAGAAAGAAGGTAACAAAACTCAGTAGCACACCGCTCAGTTTGTGCTGATACAAAACTTCTTGTCCGTAGTCACCCTGCCTGGAAAGGAAAAATCCAAACAGGGCTGCAACCGATGCGGATACGGCTGCCAGCATCAAAGTTATCTTCAGAATTTTCCGAAACTGTTTCTTTCTAAATGTATTTTGGATGAATAGCAGGATAATCAAAAAAATCAAAAATCCGATGGGAAGATGCAATACCATCGGGTGCAACCTGCCGGCAACCTGTAGCCAGGCCGGTAATTCAATTCTGTCTTCAAAAATTAATAGAAAGAGAAGCAGTACCTGAATAAAAAAAATAAGATTGGTGATGAGGCTTAGCCACTTTTTAAGCTTCTCCATTCAATTAATTTAAAACTCTGTAACACCTTCATTTCATTTACATGCAAATCCGTAACGGGAATAAATATTTCGCCTTTAATTCTCGGGATTGACAAGCACCCAATCTATACACCGGCCCCATAGGGGGCAACACATTGGTAAAACCAACCCCTTAAACCTGAAATCCCATAGGGATTAAATATTTATGCCACTAACAAACAACCGGCCCTAAGCTAAGATCCCTCCTACCACTTTACCCGCCACATCGGTGAGCCGATACCTTCGGCCAAGATGCTTGTAGGTAAGTTGCTCGTGATTAAGCCCCATCAAATGAAGAATGGTTGCATGAAAATCATTTACATGAACGGGGTCACGCACGATGTTATATCCAAACTCATCGGTCTCGCCATAAACGATCCCGGGCTTTACGCCACCGCCCGCCATCCAAATTGTATAAGCGCGCGGATGATGATCGCGGCCATAATTCTCTTTCGATAAATTGCCCTGGCAATAATTGGTGCGACCAAACTCACCTCCCCAAATCACCAAAGTTTCATCTAACAAACCGCGCTGTTTTAAGTCCATGATTAACGCGGCTGTCGATCGGTCTACATCCTGTGCCTGCAAGGGCATTTCACCTACCATGTTGCCATGTTGGTCCCATCCCTGGTGATACAATTGAACAAACCGAACGCCCGCTTCCGAAAGCTTGCGTGCCAATAAACAATTGGCCGCATAGGTGCCAGGCATCAGGCAATCGGGGCCATACATTTTAACAATGTTATCCGGTTCCTTCGATAGGTCGGTTAATTCCGGTACGGCCGTTTGCATCCGGTACGCCATTTCATACTGTTGTATTCTAGTTTGCGTTTCCGGATCGCCAAACTCCTCATAATTCAACGCATTGAGTTGCGCCAACTGATCGAGCAT
>JAEUUB010000273.1 GCA_016787745.1 Cyclobacteriaceae bacterium | reverse complement strand
TGCCACTAACTGAAACGATAAAGCCCCTACAAGCAAATTGCCTTTCCAGTTTGGGTATTTATCGCTTGTCACCATCGTCATGCCGCAAGGCGCAATGGACGGTACCCAATACCGCACCGGTTGTTCCATACCTTCTTTCTCTGAGATATCCGAAATAGGTTTGTCATCGTAGTTGATCCCCCAGGTAATAACCGGCCAACCATAATTTTTCCCTTTCTCCACTTTGTTTAACTCATCGCCTCCTTTAGGCCCGTGTTCGTGTTCCCAAAGTGTTCCACTCTGCTTGTCGTAATATAGTCCCTGTGGATTGCGATGACCGTAAGACCAGATTTCGGGTTTTGCACCCACAGTACCAACAAAAGGATTGTCTTTGGGTACACGCCCATCCTCATGAAGGCGCAGAATTTTTCCTAAGTGGTTGCTGAGATCTTGTGCATTTTCCTTCTTCCCCCGCTCGCCTGACGAAAAGAAGATGTACCCTTTGCCGTCAAAAACAATCCGTGATCCAAAGTGAACCCCCGAGGAAGATGCCGGAGTTGCTTTAAAGAGTTCTTCCAGGTCTACGAGCGCGTTGCCTTTTAATTTTGCACGAGCCACCACAGTACCACCCTCCTTATCGCCATTAGGTTTGGAATAGGTCAGATAAATCCATCCGTTTTTCGAATAATCGGGATGGAGTTGAATGTCCATTAACCCGGCCTGACCATTGGTGAACACCTTGGGGACTCCGGAGATTTTTTCATCGAGTAATTTCCCATCTTTTATGATACGGATTTCGCCCGCCTTTTCATTCACAAGTATTCTTCCATCTGGCAGAAAAGCAATTCCCCAAGGGCTTTGAAGTTCGGATGTTACATTTTCAAGAATGAATTTCTGTTTTTGTGTGGTGATGGTTGAGCCGGCAACTGGTTGAGCTGAAAGTAGAATATTGCTAAACAGACACAGCGTTAGGAAGAACAATTTTTTCATGCGTTACTATTTTTTGTTTAAAGGCCACATGCTTGCACGTACTTATGCTCATTCATGTAGTTTCAATTCTCAATCAAGATAGCCCTTTATTTGAGATCCTTACGCTATTCGTTTCTTAGTGTCTCACTGGGGTTAATAATTGCGGCTTTCAGGGCCTGATAGAAAACGGAACCGAAAGCAATGCCTATAATAATAATCCCTGCAGCCAAATAAACAAGTGGGCTTACCTGAACCTGATAGGCAAAGTCGGCCAGCCATTGATTCATGGCATACCAGGCAAGGGGAATAACAATAACGAATGCGATCAGCACCAAGCGGGAAAAATCTTTTGATAGCAGCAGGATAATTCCTGAAACGGAGGCCCCTAATACTTTGCGGACTCCAATCTCTTTTTTGCGTTGCTCCGTCATAAAAGCTGTAAGACCTAACAACCCCAGGCAGGCAATAATTATCGCCAATACTGCAAATGCGCCAATCAACACGCCTGTGTTTTGCTCGGCCCGATATTGCCTTTCAATGGTTTCGTCAACAAACTGATAACTGAATGGGTAATCAGGCGCTAATTTCTTCCATTCCTTCTCAAGGGCCATCAGGTTGTCTTTTAAATTACCATCACTCATTTTCACGGACATGCACCACATATTTCTGGGGTCGTAGCGCAATACAAGAGGCTCTATTTTTCGATGAAGTGACCGGTAATGAAAATCTTTCACCACCCCGACAATTTTGCCCACCGGATGACCATCCAATGCACGTATGGGTGTGCCCACGGGTTTATCTAACATGAGTTCCTGAACAGCCGCTTCGTTAATCAAATACGCTTCGGTAGAATCTGTTCCAAAATCCTTTGATAAATCCCGGCCTTCAACAATCTCCAACCCAAATGTTTTCAAATAATCATAGTCAATGATCATTGTGTTCATACTGCGCTTGGGTATTTCCAAACCCGGAAAATCATACTGCCAGGTGGAGCTTTCCATGCCCGGTGTGCCATTCGAAAAGGCAACTGATTTTATCTGTGTGTTCGACATCAAATTCTCCTTCATTACTTCGCGCTTTGTCCATAGTTCAGCCGGTGGATTCATGTAAACAATACTCTCCTTATCAAATCCCAAATTCTTATTTTGGATAAAACTCATTTGTTGATATACAACCAGGGTACCGATCATTAGAAAGGCCGCTACACCAAACTGTAAAACCGTAAGCGTCTTTCGCAACCCGGCATTCCCCGTGGGTCCGGTTTGCCCCTTCAACACCTGGGCAGGCATAAAAGAACTCAGATAAAATGCTGGATAACTACCGGCTAAAATTCCGGTAAGTAAACCCGCTACAATAATGTAAAGTAAAACACTGTTTTCTCCGATATAATTGATTTCCAATTGTTGGTTTACCAGTGAGTTAAACATGGGCACAAGGGCTTCAAGAAGAATG
>JAEUUB010000264.1 GCA_016787745.1 Cyclobacteriaceae bacterium | reverse complement strand
CATCTTTTAATTCCGCAATTAATCCCGCTTTTGGCGAATACATTTCGTCTTATACCGCGGGTGTTATAAGTTCAGGTTCAACCATTCGCATTGCCCTTTCGCAGGATGTGGTGGATTCGTTGGCTGTTGGAGCGCCTACCTCGGCTAAGTTGTTTGATTTCAGCCCGGCTATAAAAGGAGAGACTGTTTGGCTGGACAGGCGCACGGTAGAATTTAAACCAGCTGCCCGGTTACAGTCGGGTCAGATTTACCAGGTAAATTTTCAGTTGTCGCGCTTGCTGGATGTGCCTAAGGGGTTAGGCACTTTTGAATACACCGTACAGGTAATACCCCAGAATTTTGAAGTCGCGATAACCAATATCAAGCCTTATGTTAAAACAGATTTACAGCGACAAAAGATTGAAGGTGTTTTATACACAGCCGATTTTGCCGAAGGAGATGCCATAGAAAAAGTATTGACTGCACAACAGGAAAGTAATTTTCTGAAAGTAAGCTGGGTGCACACCGCAGAAGGAAAGCAACATGCCTTTACCGTGGAAGAAGTGGCTCGCAAAGAATCAGCCAGTAACGTGAAGTTATCATTTAATGGAACCGGCCTTGGGATACAACATACGGAAGAGCGCGAAGTGGAAATCCCTGCGCTGGGTGATTTTAAAATCACCAATGTATTGGTAGAACAAGGAACAGGCCAGCGCGTGGTTGTTCAATTCAGCGATCCGCTAAATGAAACACAAAACCTGGAAGGGTTGATTCGCATTACCGATTTGCGAAGCCTCGATTTTGAAATTAAGGATAATGAGGTATGGGTGTATCCCCCGGTACGTCAAACAGGATCGCGGAGTATTACGCTGGAGGCGGGCATCAGGAATATTTTAAATTATAAAATGAAAATGGCCGCTACGTATGATGTAGCCTTTGAACAAGTGCTGCCGGCCGTGCGCTTTACAGGAAAGGGAAATGTGCTTCCCGGCAGTGAGGGATTGATCATGCCATTTGAAGCGGTTAACCTTAAGTCGGTGGATGTGCAGATTATAAAGATCTATGAAAATAATGTGCTGCAATTTTTGCAGGCAAATGATCTGGACGGGAATCAGGAATTGAGACGGGTGGGGAAACCGGTTCTAAATAAAACTGTTTCGTTGGAGAATGCCGGGGTCACCGACTTAGGAAAATGGAATCGCTACACGCTCGATCTTGCCACGTTAATCAACGCAGAGCCGGGAGCCATCTACCAGGTACGCATCGGGTTTAAAAGATCATACCTCGCGTACGTTTGTGAAGATGGGGACGCAGCTTCAGCAGATCAACATGTTTTTGAAGAAGAAGTGTGGGAGAATGGCGAGACCGAGGAAAGTTATTGGGATAGTTACGAAAACTATTACTATGGAGAAGATTATGACTGGC
This sequence comes from Cyclobacteriaceae bacterium, assembly GCA_016787745.1. GTDB lineage: Bacteria > Bacteroidota > Bacteroidia > Cytophagales > Cyclobacteriaceae > ELB16-189. Next base: position 514 of record JAEUUB010000264.1, on the reverse strand, counting down.
AACAACGCGACAATCCCTGTCATGCTTCCTACTATACCGGAACCCGGAATATTAAGCGGAATATAATTGCCTCAGATCTTGGATTGCTGGCCAAGCGGGGCGGAGATGGCAACACGTTGGTAGTAGTCAATGATCTGAAAACAACCCAGCCTGTTTCAGGCGTGCAAATAGAGTTGTATGATTTTCAACAACAGCGCATCGGCACAGCTTCTACCGGTGCCGATGGAAAGGCAATCATTTCTTCTGCTCAAAATCCATTCGTACTTATTGCAAAGAATGGATCGCAACGGGGCTACTTAAAAATGTTAGGCGGAGAATCTCTTTCTCTCAGCAATTTTAATGTAAGTGGCGAAAGTGTAAATAAAGGATTGAAAGGTTTTATCTATGGCGAGCGGGGTGTTTGGCGACCAGGCGATTCCTTATACCTGAGTTTTATTCTCGAAGACAAATTGAAACAATTGCCGGCTACCCATCCGGTGGTGTTTGAACTTCAAAATCCACAAGGACAGATAAC
>JAEUUB010000252.1 GCA_016787745.1 Cyclobacteriaceae bacterium | reverse complement strand
ATCTCAAATTCGTATTGATCGCCCAGATTTACGAGCCGATATTTTTTCCCCACACGCAGCACATCAAAAGAAAGGCCCATTTATAAATCCTCTTCGCGTTCCAACATTAAAATGGAGGCCTGGGGTACAATAAAAAGTTTTTGACTTTCATACATCACTTCTATTGCCCCCTTCTGCAGAAAGATGGCCAGATCGCCTTCCTGCGCTTGCAGCGGCAAGTATTTTATCTGGTCGTCTTTCCCTTTCCACATCTCATCTTCCTCGGCCGGCATGGGTAAGGGATATCCGGGGCCTACTTTAATAACAAATCCTTTTTGAATTTTTTCTTTTTCCTGAACCCCGGGTGGCAGATATAAACCACTTTCCGTTTTCTCCGATTCTTTGGCCGGGCGGATCAGCACGCGATCGCCAACAACAATCAGTTTTTTTAATTTATTATCTGCGGTAAGCTTCATCTCAAAAAATTATTTCTTACGGGTTGCTTTAAAAGGAAACGTACCGCCTCCGGCCGACATACCCCCGTCTATAACATCGTCTCCCAACACGGCATCAAAGTATACCGGGGTTCCATTGTAATCAAATTCACCCGACATTTTTTTAGTTTCCTTGTTGTAAACAAATTTTTCAATGGCCAGCTCTCCACCATTTACGGCTAGCTTAGCCGTGGGTACTTTGTCTACTTCGCCAATGGTCATTACCCCATTAAAATCACCTTCCGGGGTTCCGGTAATGGTGTAGTTCCACAAGCCCATAGGGGAAGGAGCCTTGGAGGTTTTCGTGGAGGCGCAAGATGAAAAAATCAGCAGGCAGAGAAGAAAGTAGAGTGTATGTTTCATAGGAGTTGTTTAGTTAAAGAGATCACCTTGATTTTTGTCCGATTCGATATTTGAATAGAGTGGCAATTTATTGATTTCCTTTATCAGTAAACCATCCTGTACCGAAATCCCTTTTTGAGTGGCTTCACTTTGAATTTTTTCGGCATCCTGTTCTAATTCTTTCGTGCTGATTTGCCGCGCTCTTTTCTCCTGGGGCGGATTTAATTTTTCCGATTTTTCAAACTCGGCCACTTTTTCAAGAATTTCCTTTGAGAGATCGACTTCACTCCGATAGACCAATTCAAAAAATTGCTTCGCAAAAAAACCATCAATTTGAATTCTTCGCTTCGACAGATGAACAAACTTGCCAATTACCCGGCAAATGTTCTCCCTTTCTTCGGGGCTTAGTTGTTCAGCAAACTCGTAATCTTCAATCCGCTTAAGCGTAAGAATAATGGGCTCCAGCGAATCGAGAGAAACTACAAACACGGTGTAATCGCTAAGGCGATATTCAAAAACTTCCAGATGTTCCAGTGTATTGGTAGGCACAACCAGAAAAACTTCCCTGCGCACATCTTCTTCCTTTACATATTTAATGGCGCTTTCGGCTTGTGCCTTTACGTAATTGGGGAAATTGGATAAGTCATCATTGGCCGGACTCTTCGCATCGAAGATGATAAATTCGTCATTGATCCGTAAGGTATTGTCAGGCTTGCCTTTAAAGGGCGTTTTATCAACGTATTCCACACCTGTTTTAAGGCAGATGGTTTTCATTCGATTCCTGACTTTATCTTCATGATTTACCCAGGTCTCCTTTAGATTTCGGATCCGTTCAATTTCCGCCAGATTTCTTTTGGTCACTTCCTCTTCCCGGTCCTTCTGTATTTTTTCCTGAATTTGTTTTAATGACGATACTGCATTGGAATGTTCTTGTTTTCGAAATTCTTCCTCTTTTTTCAACCGCGCATTTTCATCCTTATTTTCCCGCAGCTCTTTTTCAAGAATTTCCATCTTTTGCCGGACTGCTACCAGATCAGCGTTTAGCTCAGTGCCACGCTTCAAGTACTGTGTATTTCTTTCAAGCAGTGAGGCGGTTTCCTTTTGCAATGTTTCAATTCGTTCGGTTTGATTGGATAAGGTATTTTTCAAAACTTCCAGTTCAGTATTTAAGCGTTGGGCAGTTTCCTGAAAATTTCTGGAAGAAGACTTTTCAAGCGCAAGCGAATTCTCAAGCTTACCATTCTCGGCTTTTAAAGTCTGGGTGATTGAGATAATTCGTTGCAGTTCACCATTTGCTTCAATGAGGTGCGACTTAACCGATCCCCATTGAAAGATTCGACCCAGAAAGGTAATCGACTTTAGGTTTTCAAATAATCTTTTGATTGAATCGAGTGAAAATTCCATGCCCCGCTAATACGATTTATACCTCGGCAAAGGTAATTCATTTCGCATGGAGCACAAGGCGTTGTTTAGGCGCTTTGTCGCCAAATGATTACCTTTGAAATCCACTGAATTTCAATGTTATGGTAGCTGCAATTTCATCCAGCCAGGAGGCAATAGAACTCGAAGCGAAGTACGGAGCGCACAATTACCACCCACTGCCGGTTGTTCTAAACAAAGGTGAAGGTGTTTTTTTATGGGATGTAGAAGGCAAGCGCTATTATGATTTCCTTTCAGCATACAGTGCCGTTAATCAAGGCCATGGACATCCGCGCATTATCAATGCTTTGATCGATCAGGCAAAAGAATTAACTCTTACCTCACGGGCTTTTTATAACGATAAATTAGGCGCTGCTGAAAAGTATGTTTGCGAAACCTTTGGATACGAGAAGGCCCTGTTTATGAATAGCGGAGCCGAAGCAAACGAAAGTGCCATTAAGCTTGCGCGAAAGTGGGGGTATTTGAAAAAAGGAATTGCCGATAATGAGGCTGTTATTGTGGCAGTGATGAAAAATTTTCATGGACGTACCACCACTATAATCTCCGCTTCCACCGATCCATTGGCCCGCAAAAATTTTGGCCCGTTTATGCCGGGTTTTGAAATTGTAGCCTACGATGATGTATCTGCGTTGCAAAAAGCATTAAGTAATCCTAAGGTTTGTGGCTTATGGATTGAACCCATTCAGGGTGAGGCAGGCGTGTACGTTCCGCAAGAAGGATATTTGAAAGCTGCTGCAGACTTGTGTAAAAAGCACAACGTGTTGCTGATGATGGATGAAATCCAGACGGGGATTGCGCGTACCGGTAAAATGCTTGCTTCCGATCATGAAGAGGTACGGCCAGATTTATTGATTTTAGGAAAAGCACTTTCCGGGGGGGTGTTACCGATATCGCTCGTGCTGGCCGATGATGAAATCATGTTATTGTTGAAGCCAGGCGAGCATGGCTCTACGTTTGGCGGAAATCCTTTAGCCGCAGCGGTGGTGATGGCCGCATTAGAAGTTGTTAAAGATGAAAACCTGGCAGCCAATGCCGAAAGGCTTGGTCGTGTTTTCCGGGATCGAATGAACGCGATCAAAGCGAAATCAGATCTTATTAGTCTGGTGCGGGGAAAGGGTTTGCTTAACGCGATTGTAATTAATGATTCACCTGAAAGTGAAACGGCCTGGAATCTTTGCTTAAAATTTGCGGAGAAGGGTTTGCTTGCGAAACCCACGCATGGAAATATTATCCGACTGGCTCCCCCTTTGGTAATCACCGAAGAGCAAATTCATGAATGTTGCGATATTATTGAATCGTGTTTGCTCGCGTTTAGAAAATAAATTACTGCAAAACATTCAGCTTCCGTAAATCATTTTTCAATTGTTCAGGCGATTGAAAATGAATGCCGGGCAATCCCACGGCTTGTGCTCCCTCAATGTTTCGCAGGCTGTCGTCAATAAACAAGGCACTTTTCGGATTTACCTTGTAGCGATCAAATAATATTTGATAAAATTCAGGGAAAGGTTTGCGGGTTTTTTCATGACCCGAAACAACAATCCCTTCAAACCAATGAAGAAAATCAAAATTATTAAGCGCCCACGGAAAGGTTTCGGCCGACCAGTTGGTGAGTGCATATAAGCGATGCTGATCCTGTGCTTTTATTTCCTTTAAAATAGCAACGGTACCTTCAATAGGGCCTTTGATGGTTTCCTGCCAGCGATCGTACCAGGCACGAATGGCCAGTTCATGCGTAGGAAATTTCTCAAGTAGTTCGTCAGTAGCTTCCGTAAAAGAACGCCCGGCATCCTGCTTTTCATTCCATTCGTGAGTGCAGATGTTTTCCAGAAACCAGGTTATTTCTTCTTCGGTTTTAAAAATTTTGCGATACAAATGGCGCGGGTTCCAGTCGATAAGTACGGCCCCTAAGTCGAATATGATCGTATCAAAAGTATTTTTCATTTATTGTCAGAGTTTATTTTTTTCCAAAGGCCCACTTCAAAAAGTGCGGCATGGCTTCACCCCAGGTTTTTAAATTGTGCTCTCCGTCTTTTAGTTCGAGGTACTGAATGTCATGAAAGGGGCGATACCCTTTTTTAGTTAATTCTACAATTAAATCCAGGATGTCATCGATCGAATCAATAACCCCATTCTTATTTCGGTCACTGTGTTCGTCTTTCAGGCCTGCCTGAAACCAGAATTTAAGTCCGGGTTTAAATCTTCCCCTCCGAACTTGTTGATGCATGATTCGATCATAATTTTCGGAGTAGAATCTGCTTTTTGCATCACGTTTACGCCACCAAAAGGAACCACTAAAGGCACCCACTTTCCCGAAATAATCGGTATGCCAGGCGATATCAAAAGCAGAGAGCCCGCCCAACGAGAAGCCGGCAATGGCGCGTAGTTGTGAATCCTTAGTTAAAGAGTATTGATATTCCAGGTAGGGAATCAATTCAGTCATAATAAACCGGCTGTAGTTTTTTGCACGAGCCCCCCGTTTCTTATAGTCCGGTTTTTTTGCCACACCGTATTCCTGCATCCGGTCACCGGCATGCACAGCCACCACAATCACATCGGCTATGTCGTTCGTGTGGGTCAGCTTTTCCAGTATTGCCTTTAAGCCAATGGCTTCGCAGTCCTGTCCATCGTTAAGGATTAATAGGGGATAAGCTTTTTCTGATTTTTTATACTGAAAGGGCAGGAAAATGTCAACGACCGTATCCCGTCCAAGTAATTTGGAGTGTATATCCGTAAGTTTTTCGAGGTGATAATGATGAGAAGGAGGCAAGGGATCGACAAAAAGTTGATTTAGATAGTTAATTTAAAAGGCATTTGCGACTTTAATAACAAATTCGATGCAAAAATAGAAGTTTAATCAGAAAGCGTATGCCGTACGAACATTATCATAAATGGTATTCACCACGGTTAGGCCGGGATATTGAAGTTTTAGCTTTTGGTACCCGCGGCTATCCGGTAATTCTCTTTCCCACTTCGATGGGTCACTTTACAGAGAATAAAGATTTCAAGTTAATTGATAGTGTGTCGTGGTTTCTTGATGAAGGGCTTGTTAAAATTTATTGCCCGGATGGTATTGATGAAATGAGTTGGTATAATAAAAATATTCATCCGGCCGACCGTGTTCGTAATCACATGTGGTACGATGCCATGATTCTGGAAGAACTGGTTCCCCTGGCTCAACGCGAAACGGGGGTGGGTCGTGTGGCAACCGCGGGCTGCAGCTTTGGAGGCTATCATGCTACCAACTTTGGATTTAAGCACCCTGAAGTGGTTAAGTACATTTTTAATATGGGTGCGGCCTTCGACATCAAAGATCAGTTAGATGGATATTATGATGATAATGTTTACTTCAACAATCCGCCCGATTTTATACCGGGTGCGAACAACCCCTACTTTGCTGATCTGTACGTAGTGCTGGGTACCGGCACACACGACATGTGTTGGGATGCCAACGTAAAAATGGCCAACGTTCTGCAGCATAAAGGAATGAACTATTGGCTGGATGTAAGGCAAAATGCTCCACACGACTGGCCCGCCTGGCGCGAAATGTTTCCTCACTACTTATCATTGATTAAATGAGGCTAGCCTCCTCTTTGCTTTTACTTCTTGCTTTCATTTTACAGGATCTATCCGCCCACGAGATTCAAGGAGCGGAGGCCATAGAAGTAGGAGGGATCAAACAATGGATAAAATATCAAGGAGTGGATGACCGCGCGCCCGTATTGCTCTTTTTACATGGCGGCCCGGGCAACTCCATGATGAGCTATGCCGATCGGTTTACCAAAGAGTTGCAAAAAAATTTTATTGTAGTGATGTGGGATCAGCGCGAAAGCGGCAAAACGAAAACCTTGAACGAATCTTCCCAACCGCTTTCTGTTTCTCTTTTTGTTAAAGATGCAATTGATGTGATTGAATTTTTAACCACTCGGTTTTCTCAGGAAAAAATTTATCTGGCAGGTCATTCATGGGGTGGATATCTTGGTCTTCGGGTTGTCGTGGAGAGACCGGAATTACTTAAAGGATATTTTGCGATTAGCCCCATGATCCACCAGTTGGAAAGTGAGCGGCTTTCATTAAACATTATGCTGAATAAAGCCAGGGAAGAAAATAACCGTCTTGCCCTAATGGAACTTGATAAGGTGGAGGTGCCTTTTACGAATGCCGAGCAATTATATTATCATAGAAAATGGTTAAGCAAGTTAATGAATTCTGCAACCCCAAACCGAGAGAGAGTGGAGCAATGGTCTGTTATCTGGCTGCCGCTTTTCAATGAGGCTTCACAAACTAATTTCTTTGAATTTGCTCCCCAACTTACCTGCCCGGTTTATTTTCTTATTGGAAGCAAGGATTATCAAACCTATTTTAAATTGACAGATTCTTACTATCAACAAGTGATTTGCCAGGAAAAAAAACTATATTGGTTTACGCAATCAGCACACAGTCCAAACCTGACAGAAGCAACCAAATTTCAACAGGTTTTAATTAACATAATGAATAAAAACTAAACTTACGAGATATGAAAAAGATAGGAGTATTGCACGGCATGGAACGCTCTTTCCCCGATGCCTTTGTTGAAAGAATTAATAAAATGGGTTTAAAAGATATAAAAGCTGAGCATGTACTAGTTGATATGGTAGCGCAAGCCGAGCCCACCGACTATGCGGTTATCATCGATCGTATTTCGCAAGATGTCCCTTTCTACCGGGCGTATTTAAAGAACGCAGCTATATCAGGTACGGCTGTAATTAATAATCCATTTTGGTGGAGTGCCGATGAAAAATTCTTCAACAACGCATTGGCCGTTAAATTAGGAGTGCCGGTTCCTAAAACCGTACTTCTCCCATCGCACGAACGCCCCACCGATACCGGAGAGAGTTCTTTTAGTAATCTGAAATTTCCCTTAAGCTGGGAAAAGATTTTTGACCACATTGGATGGCCGGCCTACATGAAGCCGCATGCGGGGGGCGGTTGGAAGAGTGTTTACAAGCTCAACAACCAAGACGATTTTTTCAAAGCCTACAGTGAAACCAATCAACTGGTAATGATGCTGCAGGAAGAAATTATTTTTGAAGATTATTTTCGATGCTATTGCTTGGGAAGGAAATACGTTCGCATTATGCAATACGAACCACGCAACCCACATCATTTGCGCTATCAAAGCAATAATGGACCCGCGTCCGAAAAGCTATTGAAGAAGGTTCACGATTATGTGCTTGAACTTTGTAATGCCTTAGGGTATGATTTCAATACGGTTGAAATGGCCGTGCGTAATGGAATTCCTTACGCTATTGATTTTTGTAACCCTGCGCCCGATGCGGAAGTAACCTCAGTAGGCCAGGAGAATTTTGACTGGGTGGTTGAACATGCTTCCAAGATGGCCGTGGAGCGGGCACAAACTCAAAAACCGGGTGCAGACAATTTAACCTGGGGAACCTTTGTTACCAAGTCGGTAATGACTTCGGAAATGACCGATGCAAAACCCAAGGGTACCGAAAAGACCCCAAAGAAGGTGACAAAACCCAAACCAACCAAGAAGTAACCTTCGTTACCGTAATCTGCTTATGGAAAAATTTACACTGGGCGTTGAGGAAGAATATATGGTTATAGACCCGCAAACACGCGAGTTAACTTCCCATGATCAAAAGATTGTTGAGCTAGCCGCGCATGTAATCAACGACAGCGTAAAAGCAGAAATGCATCAGGCCGTGGTCGAGGTGGGCACGGGCATTTGTGCAGATGTAGGGCAAGCCTATCAGGAGATCAGAAATCTTCGCAAAGTTGTGTCGGAAGTAGCCGGAACTCTAAACCTTAAAATTGGCGCAGCGGGCACGCATCCTTTTTCACATTGGAGCAAGCAACTAATTACGCCCAATCCCCGCTACGATGAAATTGTTCAAGAGATGCAGGAGGCTGCACGATCCAATTTAATCTTTGGTCTTCACGTGCATGTGGGCATTAAGGATAAGAATATGGCAATCCATATTCAGAATACAGTTCGCTATTTCTTGCCTCATATTTATGCGCTGTCCTGCAACTCACCATTTTGGGAAGGCAGAAACACAGGTTTCAAGTCGTTTCGTACCAAAGTGTTTGACAAGTTTCCCCGAACGGGCATCCCCGATCGGTTTGAGAATTGGGATGATTTTAAAAATTACGTGAATCTGCTTATCAAAACCAATTGTATAGATAATGCAAAAAAAATTTGGTGGGATGTTCGGGTGCACCCATTTTTTGACACCATTGAATTTAGAATTTGCGATGTACCCTTGCGCGTGGAAGAAACGATTGCCATTACCGCGGTGTTTCAGGCATTGGTAGTTAAGCTTTATAAACTGCGGTTGCAAAACATGAGTTTTATTTTGTATACCCGCGCTTTGTTAAATGAAAATAAGTGGCGTGCATCACGCTACGGCCTGGATGGTCGCTTAATCGATTTTGGTAAACAAATAGAGGTTGATACGCGCGTGTTAATAATTGAATTACTGGACTTTGTAGACGATGTTGTGGATGATCTTGGTAGCCGAAGCGCCATCAATTATATTCGCACCATCTTAGAACGGGGTACCGGGGCCGATCGCCAGTTGGCGGTATTTAATGAAACCGGTAGTCTCGAAAAGGTGGTGGACTATATTTTAGAGGAAACGGTTGTTGGATTATAGAATTTTAACGTGTCGGAAGAAAATCAAATAAACATTGCAATCCTTGATCTTTATGATGGCGAGCCCAATGAAGGAATGCGCTGCATTCGCCAATTAATTGAAGAGTTTGAAGCGGATTGCCATTTCATGGTGAACTACAAAGTTTTCGATGTACGGTTGAAGAATGAAATGCCAGATCTAACCTACGATATTTTTATTTCTTCAGGAGGGCCCGGCAATCCGCTCGAGAGCATCGGAGCGGAATGGGATAAAAACTATTTTAAGTTGATGGATGCGATACGATCGCATAACCAAAAAAATCCTGAGCATAAAAAACATGTTCTCTTGATTTGCCATAGCTTTCAACTGTACTGCAGGCAATATGGCTATGGAAAGGTTTCAAAGCGGAAGTCAACTTCTTTTGGAGTAATGACGGTTCATAAAACTTTTGAAGGGCATCATGATCCCCTTTTCCGTTCGTTGAATGATCCTTTGTGGGCGGTTGACTCAAGAGATTACCAAATTGTTCAACCCAATGAGAAGAAAATAAGCGATGATGGAGCAACCATTCTTTGCATAGAAAAATACCGACCTCATGTTGATTTGGAGCGGGCGATAATGGCCATCCGGTTTGACGATGCCATTGTGGGAACTCAGTTTCATCCCGAGGCGGATGCCGTGGGCATGCGCATGTATCTCTTGCGTGAGGACAAAAGGAATTTTGTGATTGAACGCTATGGCGAGAAAAAATATTGGGATATGCTGGATCACCTGGGCGATCCGGATAAAATCATGCTTACGTATTCCACGCTTGTCCCCCGGTTTCTCATGATGGCCCTCCGCCAGCGATTAAGCTCTGTGTCGTTATGATAGCCGCTGCCCGTCAGCTTTTTAACAAACAGTTTTCTGAGCAGAAGTATCGGGAATTTCTGAAGGACTTAGACCAGGAATTCAATTACAAGATAACTTTTCGTGTGGCTGAGAGCCCCGTTTTTGTTGGCAAAGAATTTAAATCAAAACTTTTAAATGCAGCCGATGAAATCATTAAGGTGATTGCCCAACCCAATTTTAAACAACGGATGCAAGGCGCACTCCCCGATTCCTTGCGCGTGCCCAACGAAAATGAACACACGCTGTTTTTAGCTTTGGATTTTGCGGTTTGCAGCGAGCAGGGTGAACTGGTTCCCCGGCTTATTGAAATGCAAGGTTTCCCTTCGCTGTTCGGGTATCAGGATTTTTTAGGCAATAAATTCAAACAGCATTATCAGATTCCTGAAAATCTTAAATTCCATTTCGAGTCGTCTTCAGAAGAGTATTGGGCACGATTGCAAAAGGCGATTGTTAAAGATCATAATCCCGAGAATGTGATTCTCTTAGAGATCGATCCGATGAAACAAAACACGGCTATCGATTTTTTAATCACCCAACAGCATTTGGGGATTGAGCCAGTACATATCGGGGATGTTATTGTCCGCAACAGGAAGTTGTATTATAAACGTAAGGGCGTAGAAACGCCAATTCATAGAATTTATAATCGTGTAATCTTTGATGAGTTGCTTAGCAGGAGTGACTTAAAAACCAATTTTCATCTGACGGAAGATGTAGATGTAGAATGGGCCGGCCATCCCAACTGGTTTTTTTATATAAGCAAGTATACCATGCCTTTTATTAAAAGTAGTGTGGTGCCCGAGTGCAAATTCCTTAATGAATACTCTTCTTTGCCTGAGGATCTGGATCAGTATGTGCTTAAACCTCTTTTTTCATTTTCAGGGAGTGGAATTATTTTCAATGTAACGGAAAGAGATATTCTTGCCATTCCTGTAGGCGAGCGCAAAAACTTTTTGCTTCAACGCAAAGTTCAGTATCAACCAATCATTCAGGCACCCGATGGCTTGGTTAAAACAGAAATCCGGCTGCTGTTTTTGTGGGATGCTTCAACGGCTCGCCCTCAATTGATCACCAACCTGGCCCGTTTAAGCCGGGGCGAAATGATAGGGGTTAAATTCAATAAAGATAAAACCTGGGTGGGCGGTTCTGTTTGCTTTTTTGAATCCTAGTGTCCAGTCATCACATTGTTCGCGAAGATCAGGAGCCGGCACTGGTTATTGCCGATGCACACGCCATTTCATTTGAAAAAGTTCAGGAGTTGTTGGAATGGATGCCTACGATTGTGGTCTTGGGCGATCAATTGGAAACCGTTTTGCAGTGGGGAATTAAAATTGACATTGTGTTTGTACCTGCAAACGAAATAACCGGCTGGACCAGCCGATTGGCCGATCAGACTCCGGTTAAAATAATTTCGTTTAGACCCGGGGAAGAAGCCCTTGTGTGCGCCCTACAATTTTTGGCAACTACACAGGCTAAAGCGGCCAATTGTTTAATAAAAACAACCGCTGCAATTACGTTGATAGAATCGTTTCCTCAATTTGATGTGGAAGTATTCTGTGAGGAGGTTCGTTGGAGTTGGGTAAAAAATGGGCGCCTTGATAAATGGTATGAAACCAATACTCAACTTTTTCTTTTTCCGGATGATCTGATCTTGGAACAGCCGGAGTTTGCGTTTGGAAAGTATCTCGTTGCGAACGATGGAATTATTCAATTGAGATCCCGTGAATCGTTTTGGATTGGTGAAAAGCTAAATTGATCTTTTGGATTATTTGTATCCTGAAATCATGCGGTCTTTATTGTCCAGATCTTTATGAATTTTCACGATCTCAAATCCGCAGTCTTTCATAATAGTCAAGATTTCTGTCGCGTAGTTCTCATTAATCTCAAACCAAAGGGAACCCTCTGGGGTAAGAGATTTCATGGCTTTGCGGGCAATCGTTCTATAGAAGATAAGAGGATCATCGCCTCTAGCAAATAGAGCAAGGTGGGGTTCGTACTCGAGTACGTTTTTTCGCATGCTACTCCTTTCAATTTGTGAAATGTAAGGGGGGTTACTTACAATGATGTCAACTATTTGTGAGATATCCTCCTGCAAAATGTCAACTTGTTCAAAAAAAACAGGGGCTTCCAGCGCTTGTGCATTTTGCTTCGCACAGGCAAGCGCTTCGTTGCTGATATCGATAGCGGTAACATGAGCGTTCTTGATCTCCAGCGCCAGCGAAATAGCAATGCATCCGCTGCCCGTGCCAATGTCAAGGATTCGCAACGATTCCATTTTCTTTTTTTGTGTATGCCTGATTATTTCCATAACCAGCAATTCCGTTTCAGGCCTTGGGATTAAAACCGAGGGATTAACTTTAAATACACGCCCCAAAAAAAGTTCTTCTTCAAAAATGTATTGTAGCGGCTCGTGTGCCTGCAGTCGCTTCACATAGGGATCAAAGCGTGAGGGTGGGGTATCCGGAATAGTTTTCTCTGCAAGAATATCCGTACGGGTAAGTCCAAAAAACTTTTCCATCATCCGATAAGCGATACTCTCAATTTCCGATTTCTCCACTTCGAGGGTTAATCGTTTTATCAGTTCACTATAAAGTTCTTTGGAATTGGTCATCACGAAATTGATCTTTGCAAGGTAGCGATAAGCCATGACACCCGAAGAACTGTTGATGCAACGTACATTTGATTTGGCCCGGTTAGGAATTGGGGCGGTGAGTCCTAATCCCAGAGTTGGCTGTGTGATCGTTAAAGACGGAACGGTAGTGGGTGAAGGATGGCATCAAGTCTATGGACAAGCTCATGCCGAAGTCAATGCGATCGCAAATACTGAGAACAAGTCACTGCTGAAAGGGAGTACGGTTTATGTCAACCTGGAACCCTGTTCGCATACGGGGAAAACTCCGCCCTGTGCCGATCAATTAATTGCACATAGGATTGCAAAGGTGGTTATCTCGAATCTGGACACGAATCCTTTGGTTAGTGGCAAGGGCGTGAAGAAACTGCAGGAGGCCGGCATTGAGATAGTTACCGGAGTATTGGAAAAGGAGGGTCGTGAACTCAACAAACGTTTTTTTACATTTCATGAGAAAAAGCGGCCTTATATTATTTTAAAGTGGGCACAAACTGCCGATGGATTTATAGCACGCAGTACGTACGAATCGAAATGGATCAGCAATGAATTTTCACGACAACGGGTACATAAATGGCGAAGTGAAGAAGATGCGGTTTTGGTAGGAACTAAAACCGCGGCTCATGATAATCCGATGTTAACCGTGCGCGACTGGAGCGGCCGAAACCC
>JAEUUB010000240.1 GCA_016787745.1 Cyclobacteriaceae bacterium | reverse complement strand
GAAAAGATATTCTCTGCTTTGTGAAGAAGCAGGTCCTTCGGTATTTTGTAACAACAAATTAAACTGGCCGTTCCTATCCTGATCCCGAAAGGAGACCATCAACTGCTTGTTGTTAGTGATGTCCCACACTTCAAAGGGAACAATAACATAATCCGCATAGCTATAGTTGACATCGGGTACAGCGGAAGTTGCTCCAACAGGGGTTAGAAACCGATGTGCCAGTTGATTTTTTCCAGGACCAAATCGAATTTCAACCGATACGGTGGCATCCGTTGTAACCGATAGCTTGCCATTTGCCTGTGCAGCGCTAAAATTTACCAGCGAAATAAAATTCGTTCCCAATTCTTCCATCGTATACAAGTTAATTGGGGCAGCCGAACCGTTGCTTAGTTGTGTCCGGAACAGATTTACACCACCGAAGTAAACAACATCGGCATTGAAAGGATCGCACAGAATGGTGTTATCATACCAACCCTGACCCCCTAAAAAATCGATCGTGTTGTTGTTAAAGGTTACGTTCACTACCGACCAACTGTTGCCTGCATCTTCCGATAGATAAAGATCAGACTGCGACCCACCCAACGCGCTTTGGGCGGAAGCAAAAATCCTGTTTGGATTTATCGGGGATACGGCAATTTCAACCCGGCCATTAGGACTCATTCCCGTATTCGAAAGCGTCCAGCTAACGCCAGCATTCGTTGACTTCAAAACACCTACGCCATTTTGAGTAGCATATTGAATATTAAAATTTCCCGGTGTAGATTTTAAATCTTCGATGGAGGGTAGGTTGGATACTTTTGTCCAGGCACTGCCTCCATTAATGGTTCGGTAAATCCCTATAGCGGTAGCAGCCACAACTATGTTGGCATCCGTGGGATCAATGATGATCCGGTTGATATCAGAAAAGTTTAGGGTTGAGGAAAGATGATTCCAGGTTTGGCCCCGGTCAATTGATTTAAAGATTCCGTTTCCACGGATACCCACCAGGCCCCCGAAGCTTTCCCCTGTACCTAAGTACATTACATTATGATTTGAATTGGCCATGGCCAGTACCGTTGTTGCCAGATTTGTAAGGTCGGGGGTTAACAGGCTCCAGGTGTTTCCACCATTAGCTGTTTTCCACACACCGCCCCCTGCTGAGGCCGCAAACCAGGTATTCTTTGCAGGATCATCCGGGTCAACGAGTAATCCGCGGGTGCGGCCCGGCACGTTGGCGGGTCCGCGTTCTTTCCATTCAATTACTCCGTTTGATTGCGTGCGACCTCTCGAATTTTTTCTTGCTGCTATCGCTTTGGCTCTCTCAAGTTCGCGCATCATAAAACCTTTTTCATACTCCGGCCCAGAAGCATTTTCCGGGGTTCGGATG
>JAEUUB010000037.1 GCA_016787745.1 Cyclobacteriaceae bacterium | reverse complement strand
ACAGATCACTTTATTAATTGGCAACAGGATCCGTTTGGAAATAGCGTGGCACGTGTAGTTTTTCCAGAACAAACCACACGACTCCATTTTGAAGTGGAAGTAATTGCTGACATGATTGTTATTAATCCGTTCGATTTCTTTGTTGAAAAATATGCCGAAAATTTTCCATTTGAATACAATCATCAAGTAAGAAAAGAACTCGCTCCCTATTTTGAATTGGCAGAAAGCGGCCCGCTTCTTACACAATGGATAAAAGAAATAGATATACTCAAAAAGAAAAGGATTATAGATTTTTTGGTTGAGATGAATCAAAAAGTCTGGAAGCATACAAACTATACAGTTCGGCTGGAAGCAGGTATTCAAACATGTGAAGAAACTCTTCAACGTAAAAGCGGATCCTGCCGCGATTCCAGTTGGCTGCTGGTGCAGATTTTCAGACATCTTGGCCTGGCTTCTCGTTTTGCCTCAGGATACTTAATTCAACTGAAGTCGGATGTAAAAGCATTGGATGGACCCTCAGGAACAGAAAAAGATTTTACAGATTTGCATGCCTGGGCCGAAGTATATATTCCAGGCGCGGGATGGATTGGCCTTGATCCAACCTCAGGATTATTAACTGGTGAAGGTCACATTCCTTTATGTTGCACACCTGACCCTGTAAGTGCAGCGCCTGTTACCGGGTTAACCGATGTATGCCAGGTTACATTTTCATTCAGCAATGAAGTTACCCGCATTCACGAAGACCCGCGCGTAACGCAACCCTACACAGAAGAACAGTGGGCTTCTATTATTGCCCTCGGCAACCAGGTAGAGGAAGATTTAGTGAAGGGAGATATGCGTTTAACCATGGGTGGGGAACCCACCTTCGTTTCTGTAGATGATATGGAAGCGAAGGAATGGAATACCGAGGCAGACGGACCCCAAAAAAGAAAACGTGGCGCTGATTTAATCAGACGATTGAAAAGTCGGTTTGCACCGAACGGCTATATTCATAAAGGACAAGGCAAATGGTATCCGGGTGAGCCTTTGCCCCGGTGGCAATATTCTGCCTATTGGCGAAACGATGGTGGTACTCTCTGGAAGAATGAAGCCTTACTCGATCTGGAAGATCAGGTATCGGAGTATACATTGGAAGATGCGCATCGGTTGGCGTTGGAACTCACAAAGTTTTTGAATATCCCAAAAGAGCACGTTCACCCGGCAGTAGAAGATGCGTTCTACTTTCTTTGGGAAGAAAACAAAGTACCTGCCAACATAGATCCCTACAAGGCCAATCTCAACGATTCGCTGGAGCGAAAAAAATTGGCAGAGCTTTTAACAAAAGGACTGGGGAATCCGGTGGGATATGTAATCCCAATGGAATGGAATAATTGGAGCAACCGTTGGTTATCCTGCCAATGGAGGTTTCGTTCCAATCAACTCATTCTTGTGCCTGGCAATTCGCCCATTGGCTTGCGGTTGCCTTTAAAAACACTCACGCATACCGATGATACAAAAAAACAGCGCTCCGTTGAACGAAGTCCCTTTGAGCCCTTGCCTCTTTTCGAAAATTTTCATGAAAAGGCTAAGCAGCGTTACCGTCTGGAAATAAAAGAGCAAGAATTGCCAAAAGAGTTTTTCAGAAAGCCAGCCGAGGTCGAAAAAGAGGAAGTTGAAAAAGCCAGTAAAGAACTAAAGGAGAAGAAAGAACCGGAAGAAAGAATTGAAACTTCCTTTGAAACCTACACGGTAAAGACCGCTCTGTGCATTGAAGTTCGCGAGGGGAAAGTTTACCTGTTTATGCCTCCATTTCAGTATGCCGAACACTTCCTGGATTTACTCGCCTGTATTGAAGAAGCCGCAGCTAAAGTAAACATCAAGGTTGTAATTGAAGGATACGAAGCTCCTCACGATAATCGGCTTACAAAGCTTTCGCTTTCTCCTGACCCGGGTGTGTTGGAAGTAAATATTCATCCGGCCAAAAGCTGGATTGAAATCGTAACTAATTATGACATCTTATTTGAAGAAGCTCGCCTGAGCCGGTTAAGTACAGAAAAGTTTATGCTGGATGGCAAGCACACAGGCACAGGTGGAGGCAACCATATTACCATTGGAGGAATTACTCCTTCTGAAAGTCCACTGCTTCGAAGACCTGATCTGCTGCGCAGTCTTATCACCTATTGGCAACATCATCCCGGACTTTCTTATTTATTTTCTACACAGTTTATAGGACCTACCAGCCAGGCTCCCCGGGTTGATGAAGGCAGACAGGAAATGCTCTACGAATTAGAAATTGCTTTTAGTCAAATTCCGGAAACAGGCGAGATTCCCTTCTGGAAGGTTGATCGCATTTTCAGAAACTTATTAATCGATATCACAGGCAATACACATCGTGCAGAATTCTGCATCGATAAATTGTATTCACCCGATAGTTCCACCGGAAGATTGGGACTTCTGGAGTTTCGTGGATTCGATATGCCCCCTAACAAGCAAATGTGCCTTGTTCAGTTGTTGCTGATTCGCTGCCTGCTGGCTCGTTTTTGGAGCAAGCCGTATAAACACAAACTCATTCGTTGGGGGACTGAACTCTACGATAAATTTCTTTTGCCACATTATGTAGAGCAAGATCTGGCTGAGGTCGTTCGCGATCTTCAGGAGCATGGCTATCCGTTTCAGTTCGATTGGCTCAGCACTTTCTTCGAGTTTCGATTTCCTATGTATGGAAAAATCAGGATTCAGGAAATGGATCTTCTTATTCGGGGCGGGATTGAACCCTGGCACGTGCTAGGTGAGGAAACTTCTCGTGGCGGAACTTCACGCTATGTGGATTCATCGATGGAGCGGCTTGAAATGAAAGTAAAAAACTTTAATGCAGATCGGTTTGTGATTACCTGTAATGGCATGGCCATTCCGCTGCAGGAATCACAGGTGAAAGGAGAATATGTGGCGGGAGTTCGGTATCGGGCCTGGTCACCGCCTTCGGCTTTGCACCCCACGTTAGGCGTTGACGTACCTCTTGTTTTTGATGTGATTGACACCTGGAATCATCGCGCTATTGGCGGCTGTACATATCATGTGGTTCATCCGGGTGGAAGAAATTATGAAACTTATCCGGTTAACTCTTTCGAAGCGGAAGGCCGTAGAATCAGTCGCTTCTGGACGGAAGGTCATACACAAGGTCCCATTGTTCCGAAAGAGAATTTTAAAATTGCTTCCCGCTATCTTAAGCCGAATCTGATACCCAAAAAATTTGATCCGCCTAAGGTTAAAATAAGTCCCGAATATCCTCGTACTTTAGATTTACGTCAATTTTGATTTGTCCGAATGTACCCTTCTCTTCAGAATTTATCAGCCGAATACTTTTCAAACCAAACAGCGCTCGATGAGTGCTTTGATCAAAACGATCAGGTTCGGGAAGCGTGGAAAAAATTAATTGCCAATGTTGATAAGCTTGGAACAGCTGAGCTAAAAAATCGTCATCAGGAACTTTTAAAGCTATTGCAGGAAAACGGAGTCACATACAATATGTATGGAGATAGCAATGGTCTCAATCGTCCCTGGCTGCTGGATGCTATTCCGTTTATTCTTCCGGCCAACGATTGGGATTACATAGAGCGCGGCATGCAGCAACGGGCGTTTGTGTTAAACAAAATTCTGGATGATCTCTATGGCGACCGGATACTCATAAAAAACAAAATAATTCCGGCCGAATTGATTTACTCACACGCAGGTTTTCTGCGACCCTGCGATAAAATAAAATTGCCTCGCTTACAATTGCCATTATACTCTGCGGATTTATCGCGAGGGCCGGATGGACGCATTTGGGTTATCAAGGATCGGACACAAGCGCCTTCGGGCATGGGCTATGCGCTGGAAAACCGAAGCGCACTTAGTCGGGTTGAACCCGAGTTATTTAAAAATCATCAGGTAGCAAAGTTGGGTGGCTTTTTCAACAGCCTCATGCAAACGCTCATTCAAATTGCCCCACAAGGCAAAGAAAACCCTCGCATCGTTTTATTAACTCCCGGCCCACGAAATGAAACCTATTTTGAACACGCCTTCCTTGCTTCCTATCTAGGAATAACCCTGGTGCAAGGTGAAGATTTAATTATGCGCGATAGTTTCGTGTATATCAAAACGGTGGAGGGGCTTGAGAAGGTGGATGTCATTTTGCGCAGGGTGGATGACCTGTTTTGTGATCCGTTAGAGTTACGGGAGGATTCACAATTGGGAATTCCCGGATTGCTTCATGCCATTCGAAAAGGAAATGTAGCGGTTGCAAATCCGCTTGGCAGCAGCATTCTTGAAAACACTGGCTTGATGGCTTTTCTGCACAACGCATTTAGATTTTTTTTAAATGAAGATCCGATTCTGCCCATGATCGCTACCTGGTGGTGCGGACAGAAGAAAGAAATGGATTATGTGATTGACAACATCGATACCCTCGTGATCAAAAACATTCATCGCACCGGAAGTTTTAAAACGGTGATGGGCAGCCAGCTTACAAAAGTGAAAAAGGAAGAATTAATTCGTCAGATAAAATTTGATCCGCTGAAATTTGTGGGACAGGAAGAGGTTGCCTTTTCTACCTCTCCGGTTTTATTTCAGGAGCGATTGGATCCACGATATACCGTAATTCGGTCATACATGGTAGCGAATGGAGATACCTATGAGATGATGCGGGGTGGACTTACCCGGTGTTCTCCGGAGAAAGGAAGTTTTCTGGTGTCAAATCAGGATGGAGGAATTTCGAAAGATACGTGGGTGGAGGGTCAGAGCGAAATGCCGGCCACTATTCACCGGGCACCCGACATGAAACGTAAGGCGGTGTTGCCCAGCCGTGCGGCCGAAAATTTATTTTGGGTGGGTCGTTACACACAGCGCCTGGTTCGCACGTCACGCTTTATTAGAATTGTGTTGAGAATGTTAACGCAAAAAGGGTATCAGAATGCAGGTACTGATTCCGAGTCAACAAGAGTATTACTTAGAACGGTAACTAATCTTACCGACACGGCTCCTGGGTTTCTGGAAGAAAACGAAGAGTTATTTGCTAACCCGCTGGTAGAAATTCACAAGGTAATCTGCAATGCCGATTATCCGGGAAGCATTTTATATAGCCTCAATAACTTGCTGCGGGCCATGTATGCAGCCCGCGACCGTTGGACGGTAGATAGCTGGCGTATCATCGATGAAATCGAGAACATTAAAAGAAGAATCGCTTCTCTGGAAGTTGATAACATCCGGTATGCCCTCACTTTATTGGATCAGTTGGTGGGGCGATTGCTTTCTTTTTCTGAAATGACGCGTCAATGTATGTATCGCAGTGATGGGCGCACTATGTACCGGATGGGGCAGTTGATGGAAGAAATTTTAATGGAACTGGTACAATTTAAATCGATCCTGATCGAAAAACGGGATGAGAGTAATGAGTTTCAGTTATTGGAAGCGCTGTTGCTCAGTAATCAGAATCTATCTTCTTACCGATCGGTTTACAGAACATCGTTAGACATTGTGCCGGTGGTCGATCTGCTCTTTTTGAATGGACAAAATCCAACGTCCCTATTCTCGCAATTGGAAGGACTGTTGAAGTACGCCCGTAACCTTGCTCAGAAGGAATCGGGAATAAACGATAATGAGATATCGCGATTGGTCTTTGAAAGCTATAGCGAAGTACGTTTATCAGATATTCAAAAACTGGTTGAGGTTGATGAAAATGGAGAGCGTAAAGGGCTGGATGATTTTTGTATTAAACTTCAAAATCAAATTTCAAATTTGTCTATTAAGCTCAACGCGAAATACTTTAGTCATTCAACCTATCAGCCTCAGGGAAGTAAAGAAGGATTTCAATTTGAAGTATAATGCGGTATCGTGTTAAACATGTAACCGAGTACAAATACCAGGAACTGGTAAACACAGCTCATAACCGATTATGCCTGGTTCCGTTAAATCTCCCCGAGCAAAAATGTTTAACTTCAGAAATTAAGATTCTTCCCGTTCCGGATGAAACGGAATACCGTACAGATTTTTTTGGGAATACCATTCTGTTTATTTCAATCTACAAAGAGCATCAGAAATTAGAAATCATTTCGGAAAGCACTATTGATATCTTACCAAAGATTCAGGTATCATTGGCGGCTAACTCTCCTTTACAATGGAGTGAAATTAAAAACGTAATTGCTCAGCGAGACGAATACGCAGACGTATCGCAATACCTGTTGCCCTCGCATTATGTTCCGAATAACCTGGTTATTAAAAAGTTTGCTGAAGAGTGTTTCCCGCCAGGAGAAACTTTATGGAATGCCTGCCACCTATTAATGAAGAAGATTTTTACTTCACTCAAGTTTACCCCTGGCTTCACAACGATTAATACACCGGTAGAAGAGGTTGTAAAATCCCGCAAAGGGGTGTGTCAGGACTTTGCTCATCTTATGATAGCATGCCTGCGGAATATGGGTGTGCCGGCTCGTTATGTGAGTGGCTATTTGGAAACGTTTCCTCCACCCGGAAAAGAAAAGTTAGTCGGCTCGGATGCCTCGCATGCCTGGGTAGCCGTGTATTTTCCTGAGATTGGATGGGTGGAGTTTGATCCCACCAATAATCTGTTGCCTGCCGAAAATCATGTCATCGTTGCTTTTGGCCGCGACTATTTTGACGTTGCGCCTCTTAAGGGAATAATTTTCAGTTCGGGCAATCAGCAGGTGGAGGTAAAGGTGGATGTTACCCGAATGAACTGACGTTAAAAAAAATCAACAAACCTTATGTGCGGCCAGTATTTTCACGGGCTTACATAAGGCCAATTATCCCAATGCTTTCAATGACTCTACAAAAACATCTAACTCTTTGGTTGTAGTATAAAGATTAGGGGTTATCCGGCATCCATGTACTCCGGCACCATCAATCGCAACGGTGTAAATTTTAAATTTTTTTAACAGCGTTTCGGCCAACTCCTGAGGCTTCATTCCTTTAACACCTACATTGCCAATGCCGCAATAGCGTTTGGGGTCTTCCGGAGTGTTTACCTGTATGTGCGATAAATTCCGTACCCGGCTTGTCCAATAATTTTGCAGATACCGCAACCGGGCTTCTTTCCGGTCACGTCCAATTTTTAAATAGAATTCAATCGCATTGGCAATAGCTAAATCAGTATGTACCGGGTGGGTGCCTATGTGATTGAGGCGATAGATGTCATCTTCCTTTTTCCCTTCCTCGCCAAGCAGAGGCCATATCTTTGATGATTTTCCTTTCTTCACATATAAAATTCCAGAACCAAGGGGCACGCTTAGCCACTTATGTAAACTCGCTCCATAATAGTCGCAATCTAAATCGGGAATAGAGAAATTAATATGTGCGAAAGCATGCGCGCCATCCACTAAAACCTCTACGCCTTTGCTGTGAGCCATGTCACAGATTTTACGAATGGGCAAAATCTGTCCGGTGATGTTAACCATGTGGCACACCATAAGCAAACGCGTTTTTTCTGTGATGGCACGGGCGTATAAATTAACGATCTCCGCATCGGAAGCAGGATGATTAGGAATAGAAACGACTTTACGTACCACACCGTATCGTTTTTCCACTTGTTTAAACATGTCCAGCATAGCCCCATAATCCTGTTCGGCCATAACAGCCTCATCTCCCGCCTTCCAGGATTGTCCACCTATAATCATATCAAGCGATTCGGTGGTATTTCTTGTTATAATTAATTCTTCCGCGGTGCATCCTGCAAGTTCTGCCAGTTTTGCGGCCATCTTTCGTTTGTTATCCCATTGTACCGTGCGCATGTAATATGAGCCTTGGTAGTTAACCTCCCGGATGTGATTGAGATAACTCTCCAGAATTTCCTGGGGAAGAAAACAGTAGTATCCATTTTCCAGATTTATATAATCCGGTTTAAGTTTATATCCACTTCGGATGGCTTCCCAAAAATCTTCATCTTGTGCGATGGTATCAGCATGAATATGACGGGTTTGTTTGGTTAACAGTTCCAGACTTTGCCAGAGCGGAAGGGTGGCCATGGGAATCATTCCCAGATTTTTAAGAAACGATCGCTTATCCATTGTGTGATTTTTTTCCACAAGATAGGTTATCTAAGTTATTTCCGTACGTCTTCACGGTATCTAACATGCATTGAACGTATTTTTTTTAATACCTTTAAAAATATCTTCAGAATTTGACCAAACAAGTAAAATTATTTGAGCAGCTTTTTAAAGAAAACTTTAAACCACTTTGCAGCTTTGCTATAAAGTATGTGGGAAATCTTGAAGAGGCTAAAAATCTTGTTCAGGAGGTTTTCATTTCTGTTTGGGAAAAATTTGACGCGCTACCTGCCGATACCCATTACCGGAGTTATCTCTACACAGCAGTAAGAAATCGTTCTTTAAATCATTTGCGCGACAAAAAGAAAATAGTTGCTCTAGAGCACGTGGCAGAGCATAAACTTGCTGAAGAAAACACAGCCTTGGAAGCCACAGAGTTGGAAAGAGAAATCGAATATGCAGTGAATTCTTTGCCCGATAAATGCCGCCAGGTTTTTGAAATGAGTCGTCAGCAAGGCTTGAAGCATCAGGAAATAGCAGATAAATTAAATATTTCAATAAAGACCGTAGAAACCCAGATTTCGAAAGCGCTTGCGGTACTGAGAACCCGGCTGGGAGAGTTTTTATCTCTGATATTAATTTTATTCTCTCCGTAAGGGTAGGCGTATATTTATGTGTTATTAATATAGTGTTCGTGTGTGAAAAAAAATGAAAACGATATAGATAATTTGATTGTCCGTTGTCTGGCAGATCAGGCATCGCCCACAGAGCGCGAAGCGCTTGCTGGGTGGATGGCATCGAGCACCGAGAACCATGCCTACTATCAGAAATTAAAGCAAGTGTACGAATTGGGAGGAACCCGCTTTCCAATACCTCCCTCGGTACAAAAAATTGATGTGGATCAGGAATGGAAAAATTTTATAACCCGGGTCGAAAGGGAAAAAATAACTCCGGTCCGAACATTGAATCCATTAAGAAGTGGCGCCTGGTTGCGTATAGCTGCATCTGTTTTGATACTAATAGTTTCGGGATTCATTGTTAATTATTTTGTATCGAAAAGCAGCGCAGTTCAGTTCGAAACGGCAAATAATACATTAGAAATTCTACTTCCGGATGGCAGTAAAGCAACCCTTAACAAGTATTCTGAATTAGTTTACACCAACCAGTATGGGAAACAGGATCGGAAAGTAGAAATAAAGGGCGAAGTTTTTTTTGAGGTGGCACGCGATGCGCAAAAAGTATTTATAATTGAAAAGGATGAGGTTACCATAGAAGTATTAGGCACCTCGTTTACTGTGCGGGGGTATGAAACTGAAAACCTTGAAGTGGTTGTTAAGACCGGAAAGGTTAAGGTCTCCGTTTCGGGGCAAAATCAAGAACTGATTTTGCATGCGGGCGATCGCGGTGTTTATGAAAAAGAAACAAAAAATCTTAGCGGGATTCCGAATACAAATGTAAATTTTCTTGCCTGGAAAACGCGTGAAATAATATTTGAGGAGGCCGATTTACAAACGGTTATTGAATTGATTAATGACCTTTACGGCTCGGATATTCGAATTGGCACCCCGGTTTCAGCAGCGTGCGTGGTAACAGTAACTTTTAAACAACAAAGCCTGGAATCCATTTTAAATGTTTTAAAAGATACCCTCAATCTAACGTTCAGCAACCGCGGGGAGTTTCTTGAAATAACGCATGCCGGGTGTTGATCTGTTCAATGAATACGAAACGTGTTTGAGCTAGTTAAAACGGTGCATGTAGTAAGGTTTCTTCCCTTAGCGCTATGTCTCTGTTTTTTTTGCGTGGGTTCGTCCCAGGCACAGACCATTCCCGAACTGAAAATATCTATCGAGAAGAAGAATTACTCATTAAAGGAGATTTTGAATAAAATTTCAAGCAAGGCCAATATCCGCTTTTCCTACAATCCAAAGCGCATGAAGACCGACCGAAAAGTTGACTATCAGGCTATTGACAAATCAGTTTCTGAAATAATGATTGATCTGGCCATGCACTATGATTTTCAATATTCGGTTGTGGAGGATCAGGTCGTTCTTAAGCCAGGAGCGAAATCTCAAAAAACAGAAGAGTCCCTGGTAACGTTGCATGGGTACATTAGAAGTAAGACCGATGGCGAGGCATTAATTGGAGCCACCCTTTTTTTTAAGGAGCTAAAAACCGGTACAGTTACAAATTCTGCGGGCTTTTTTTCAATTACACTTCCGGCCGGCAGCTACGAAATTACAGCCTCCTTTATTGGCTATAGGCCGGTTGTTAAAACTGTTGTAATTCCAATTAGCACTATGGAAAACATTCTGCTGATGGAAGAGCCACCTGTACTTGATGAGATTATTGTAACACCCGCAGAAGAAGACGTTGAACAAGTAGAAGTAAGTAAGGTAAACATAAAGCCTTCTGCAGTGGAAGAAAGACCCGCTTTGTTTGGTGAAATGGATGTAGTAAAATCCCTTGAGTCTGTTCCGGGCTTTAAGCTTCATTCGGAGGGTTCAACATTTTATTATGTACGAGGCGGACAACGGGATCAGAATCTGGTACTCATGGATGATTCGCCCATATACAATCCAAGCCATTTGCTGGGCCTGTTCTCTACAATTATTCCGGATGCGGTAACCGATATTAATATCTATAAGGGAGATATTCCAGCATCAATGGGAGGTCGTTTGTCCTCCACACTTGAGATTCATACTAAAAAAGGCAACGATCAGGTAACCCAGATTTGGGGGAACCTGGGAGTTACCTCTACACGGGTAGGTGTTGAAGGGCCCATAAAGAAAAATACAAGCTCCTATCTGGTCTCCGGCCGCTTTTCGCGGTTAAAGTGGATATTTCAAGGGCTGGATCCAGCCATAAATAAGTTTAACTTTTATGATTTAACCGGAAAGATCAATTTTAAATTAAATTCCGGTAACAGGATATTTTTTTCATTCTATACAGGAGCTGACAATTATTTTAGCGGCAATAATGGAATCAACTGGGCGAACCGGGCGCTCACTTTTCGGTGGAATGCCATTTTAAGTAACCGATTATTTCTAAAGACAACCTTATCAGCCAGCGGATATGATTACAACCTGTATACAAACGTAGCGGAAGACGAAAGATGGAATTCTCACATCTCCAACATTAATCTTAAATCAGATTTTAGCTACTTCGTAAAACCACAAAGTGAAATTACATTTGGCGTAGGATTAAATGGATATAGATTTAATCCCGGCAACCTTCAAAGGGGCTCGATCAATCAGCAAGTTTCGAATACCTCCGTACGCAACTCACTGGAATTTGTACTGTATGGAAATCAAGAACTTTTTTTAAATAAGCATTGGGGGTTAAACTACGGAATTCGCTTCTCTACCTGGACCAATACAGGCGAAGCTTTTGAATATCAGTTTGATAGTGCCGGAAATCCTTTGGATACAACGTATTACCAAGCTGGCGAATCGTATATCACTTTTGCAAACCTGGAACCCCGGATCACGCTTCAATATTTAGTAAATGAACATGCATCGCTTAAAGCCAGCTATATGCGCAATGTTCAGAACATTCACCTAATCAGTAATTCCATTAGCCCCTTTACCTCGCTGGATGTTTGGTTGCCCAGTAGTTATCACATACAACCACAGCGTGCTGACCAACTGACGTTGGGATACCATGACGCACATCGGCAAACCGGCATTACTTGGGTAGTTGAATCGTTCTATAAGCGGATGTACAATCAAATCGAGTATGAAAATCATGCTATGTTATTAGTAAATCCACTTTTCGAAAATCAGCTTAGGTTTGGAACGGGCACTGCCTATGGCTTTGAACTTCAGGTAAAGAAAGAACAAGGGCGCTTGCGCGGAATGGCCGGGTATTCCTATGCGCGGGCTAAGCGCAAGTTTGAAGACATAAATGATGGCCGGCCATTCAACGCATTTGGCGACAGACCCAACCAGATTAACCTTGCGCTCTCGTACGATTTAAATCTACGTTGGATGTTTAGCCTGGATTGGAATTATATGACAGGCGCCCCGTACTCTTCCCCTATAAGTTTTTACAGATTTAATGATTTGGAGACACCTATTTATGGCCTGAAAAATAATGACCGGCTTCCCGACTATCATCGGTTAGATGTTTCTGCTACCTGGAAATTAAATAGGAACCTAGAAAGAAAATTTAAGCACAGTTTAACATTTGCAGTATACAATGCATATGGGCGTAAGAATTCAGTATTTGTTAATTACAATAAAACCGAATTGGGGTATCGCGATTTTAAAATCGACTCCAATCTTTTGGAAAACGAGCGGGTGATATCGCAATTTTTCCTCTTTCAGGTTACACCTTCTGTTTCATATACTTTTAAATGGAGATGAAGTTAAACGCGTATTTTTTTCTCTTCCTTGCTTTTATAACCGCTTGCGAGGAACCACTGGATAAACCCGTGCTGTCTCAAATAAATACCATGTTGGTTGTAGAGGGTGCGCTAACGAACGAAAACAGGAGTCATTCGATTATCCTATCCTTTCCCTACCAATCATTAAACGGAAAACCAACTCCGGCCACAGGGGCGTTTGTTCAAATAAAACAAGGTGACCTTACCTACACATTAACCGAGGTTCCGGCTGCTTCGGGAGTTTACCAAACTCCGGTTTTTCGGGCGGTGATTGATGCTGTTTATACACTCTATATTTTACATCAGGGCAAAGAATATTTTGCGCAAGACAGTTCCGTACCGGTTGAGCCACTCCCGCCTATTCAATATCAGCGAGTAAATGACCAGTATCAACTTGTTGTGAGCGTGGCTGGGTCTGCGGCTAACTATGTAGATCATTCTTTAGACTGGAGTACACCCACATGCTCCCAAAATTCTTGCAACGCGCGCATGCTGTTTTATGATTTGAAGACGGTTGATGTAAATGAAGTTTATAAACCTGCTAAAACGGATTTACTTTTTCCGGCAACCACTACCATCATTCGAAGAAAATATTCTGTGAGTCCTGCTTATAGAGAATTCTTACGCTCTGTTTTGTCTGAGACAGAATGGCGCGGTGGAATTTTTGATGTAGAGCGTTCAAACACCTCCACCAACCTTAGTGCCGGAGCTACCGGCTTTTTTGCTGTAACAACGGTAGTTTCTGACACAACCGTAGTTGAGTGATTAAATACTTTGCCCCTCTCTTTATCCGCAAGTGTAAAAATCCGCGGGATTAAGGCCCATTTTCGAGATACGGTAAATTATTTTCTTTTACGCATAAGGGTAAGTGCCCTCGTTTGGGTTTTAAGAGTGTGGAGGAAGTTCTAGATAACTCCTAAAAAAGAGTAAAAAACTAAAAACTAAAAGTATGAATACCGTAAAAATTATTTCAGGTCTATTTCTTGCTGGTTTGTTTTCGCTTACACTCACTTCATGCGAAAACAATGAGTCCATTCAGCCGCAGCAAGATTTATTACCACAAAAATTCAGTGTCGACATTCCGCAGTCGCTTAGTAATACGAACAGCGTGCGCAGTGGCCGCGCTTCCGGTAGAATTAAGGAAGACACTCTGCAAGGGAATGACATTTATTTGCACCTGAATACCTTTATTGCCGTGGGCGAAGGGGCCGCACAGCTTGTGGAAGAATTTATTAATGGAATCCGGAAGTATAAAATAGACCGGATACAATCGCTCACCTACAGAAGTGAGGATGATAATAGAATAAAAAACCTGGTCGTGTTATCGGATGTAGATTATGAGGGTAGACTATGGGATTACCAACTTACAATAACGGATGCAGAATCAGAAACCCAACCCGATGGAGGCAAAGCTCTGCAAATATTCTGGAATAAGGGCCGGGAAATAAGCGGTATCGCAATCATCAAACCCTATAATTGCGACAGAATTCAAAACGTGAACGCAAAAGATGCAGTGTTTAGAATTGACTATACAGAAACAAGTACTTTGAATTATGACGCGCAGATGGAAGTGTCAATTTCCGGCTTGCCTTTGGCAAATCCATTGCAGGATCCTTTTTCGGTAAGCGCCTTAAAAATGTTTGTAGGTAAAAAAGGAGATGCCGTAGATGTTTTTGGAAACACGGACCATCCCAATGCAATTTTATTTGCTGGTAACACCGGTTTTAACTGGGCTTTTGTAGCATCCGGAAGTGATTCAAAAAATATTGGTGTTGCCGAAGTGGGTCTGCCCCCCAGCCAGCTTGACGAAACAGATCGCAATGTTTTGTTAAAAGAATATTCTATAAGAAATGTTTTCACAGACGAAATAACGGCCGTATGGCCCGGCATTAATCAGGATTTACTGGCGGCCTATTTATCAAATACTGCAGCCCCAGGATATTTTGATGCAAAGAAAGGATTTTTAACCGGAGGCATATCGCCAGGGGCAGAGTGGGATGAGTTGGCCCCTCGATTAACCGGATTAACTCCTTTTAATCCTAAAGTCCTTCACGAACTTGCTATCACATTCAAGTAAAGTTGGCCGATAATTAATTCTTAAACCTCTGGCGTAAGCCAGAGGTTTTTGTTTTTCTTTGCACAAATTTTTATTTCGAAATCATGAAATCGTTAGCCCTGTTATCATTTATCCTTGTAACAACGGCCCTTATGGGGCAATCGAAAAAAGAGCTGACCGCGGAGGTAGCCAAACTAAAGGCAGAAATTGCTGAATTAAACAAACCGAAAGTGATCAATCTGGATAATGAAATCAAAAGAGCCAGCTACGGCTTGGGGGTACTGGTTGCTTCTAATGTAAAAAATCAGGGCGGTGATTCCCTTAATTTGGATGCTCTCTACCTGGGGATTCAGGATGTATTTACCAAAAAGAATTTACAAATTAATGAACAGGAATGTTCAATGATTGTGCAAAGCTATATGCAGGAAGCCATGGAGAAAAAAGTAAATGCTTTAAAAGCGGAGGGCGAAGCTTTCCTAAGTGCCAACAAACTTAAGCCCGGGGTTAAGGAAACTGCATCGGGTCTTCAATATCAGGTTATTACCTCGGGCACAGGAAAAGCACCTACTGCAGCCGATGAAGTTACTGTTCACTATGAGGGTAAGTTGGTGAATGCAACGGAACCCTTTGACAGTTCTCTTAAGCGTGGGGAGCCCGCCACCTTTGGCGTGAGCCAGGTAATAGCCGGTTGGACGGAAGCGCTTCAGCTTATGAAAGAAGGCGACAAATGGATGTTGTTTATTCCGGCTGAATTGGGATATGGCGAGCGTGGAGCAGGTGGTCAGATACCCCCTTATGCCACATTGATTTTTGAAGTGGAGTTAATCAAAGTCAACTAAAAGATTAATCAGCTATCTGGACAATTGCTTTTCCTATAACCTTTCTGTCCATTAAATCCTGAAGTGCCTGAGGAGCCTGCTCCAGAGAATATATATTATGGATGTGTTGATTAATTTTTCCTTCCCTTACCCAGAAAGCTAGTTGCGAAAAATTTTGAGCGTTTCTTTCGGGTTCACGCTCAGCGAAACTTCCCCAAAAGACACCCACAATGGAAGCTCCTTTAAGAAGAGGCAGGTTGGCTGCGAAGGAAGGGATAATTCCGGATGCAAATCCTACTACCAGGTACCGGCCTTTCCAGGCCATAGAGCGCAGGGCTTGTTCTGCTAAAGATCCGCCTACCGGGTCATACACTACATCCACACCTCGTTCGCCTGTAATTTCTTTTATCCGGGTTCTCAAATCCTCGGTTGAATAATTGATTACATGATGAGCGCCCATTTTTTTACACACATTGAGTTTATCGTTGCCGGATGCAGCAGCAATAACCGTGGCCCCCATAATGTTTCCCAATTGCACAGCGGCCAAGCCCACACCTCCACCAGCTCCTAAAACCAAAACCGCTTCACCAGCACTTAGTTGTGCGCGATCTTTTAACGCATGGTAGGAAGTTCCATAGGTGTAAAGCGTGCTGGCCCCCTGAACAGAATTAACCCCCGGAGGCATGATAAATACCCGTGAGGCTTTTACATTCACGAACTCTGCGAGCCCGCCCCAACCACATAACGCGATAACTGAATCACCAACTTTTAAATTATTAACACTCCTTCCAACGGCTTGAATAGTTCCCGAAACTTCGCCCCCCGGAGAAAAAGGCAGTGTAGGTTTGAATTGATATTTGTTTTGGATAATCAGTACATCCGGGAAATTAATGCCCACCGCTTTTACCTGAATTAAGACTTCATGGTCGGCAGGAGTGGGTACTTGAACCTCTGAAAACTCCAATGTAGCGGGAAGACCATACTCTCTACATTGAATTGCTTTCATAGGGGAAAATTACTTGCTGAACAGCTTTTTTATTAAGCTTTTACTTTCTGGTTTTGAATTTAATTTATCGAGGGCCGTTCGCAGGTGTACCAAAAAAGCATCGTCTTTTATAATGTAATCCACCACTTTAAGCTTTTTTGTTTTGGACCGAAGAATTTCTTCATTGATGGCGGTAATGTAGATAACCGGTACTTTGGAGTTTTTCTTTCGGATTAACTTGAGGTACTCGAGACCTGTTTGATCAGGATCATTTAAAAATATATGATCGAGTATGATCAGATAAGGCTGTGTTTCATCGAGGGCTTTGATAGCTTCGCTCCCGGTTTGGTAAACCTGCGTTTGATATTCCTCCATTTGGCGGAAGTGCCCGTTCATGAATTTTAGGTAGACGGGATCGTCATCGATAATAAAGACCAACTTTTTCATTCAACAAATATTACCATTTTGTCCAGAATCTCTAAACAAAATTTCGATTGGCTCTGGAATGAAATTAGAATTTGGTCAGGGCAGTTTCGAGCCACCTCAAATTTCCATTCTCTTTTAAGAATAATGATTTTTAATTGGCCAACTTAAAAATGATTGGTAAAACCATTCGCTGTTTTACAGCACGACCGCGTTGCCGGCCCGGGTTCCAGGCTGGGGAAGCCTGAATGATGCGAACCGCCTCCTCATCGCAGCCGGCTCCAATTCCTTTAATTGCCTTTACATCAGTAATCTGGCCATCCTTGCCAACGACAAATTCCACAAACACCCTTCCTTCCACACGCAATCTGCGAGCCATGGCCGGGTATTTAATGTTGTCAGCTACATATTGATAGAAAGCTGCTAACCCCTCCTTGGGGGCTGCGGGAAACTCAACAATAGTAAAGATTTCATCAACATGTTCCTCTATTTTAGGAACTTCAATTACCGGTACCTCCTGTATCTTGGTCTCCTCCGTTACCTCGATATCAAATACGAACTTGATTTCTTCTTTTACTTCCTGTTCATCCGGTACTTCTACAAGCCGTGGTTGCTGAATAACAATTTCAGGGGTGGGGGGTATCTCGGTGGCCGGTACATCCATCATTTCTTCGAAGGTATTTGTGTTGCGTGATACCAATTCAACAATCGGCTTATCATATTGCTTCCATTCAAAAGCAAACAAGATCAGAGAAAGGGTGATAAATAGACTGATGCTGAAGAAAAAGAATTCCTTTTTATCCAGATCGGCATGCTCGGTTTTTTTAATTTCCAGTGCCATAACTCACTGATTTATGTTCGATTTCCTGTAATAAGATTAGCCTCTTTTTACAGATAAATCCATGACATTAGTCAGGTAACGACTTGAGAATTAGCATGCCTTGAAGGCAGGCGGACTTAAAGATTGGCAAGCAGGATTATCAGGAAAGTTAGAATAAGAATAATGGCAAGCCATTTTATAACCCCGGAGTGCCCGGTAAACTCATAAGCGCAAATGGGGCAGATTTTACTTTTTACATCTACCTCCATGGCACAAGAAGGACACTCTTTCGACTTCACAATTCAATTATTCAACCATTTTATAAATTTTCCCCACAAAGTTTTTGGTTGTGTTTCCTGGTGAAGCGGGGTTTCCTCTATGGTTTCTTCATACAGGCGAGCCGCTTTTGTTGGTTGGCCTACTTTTACTTTTTTAAAATAGTGCTCTCTTTTTCTTTCTTTCTCGCGAGCTAAGGCTGCCCGTTTTTTTTCTTCTTGTTCGCGCGCTTCCTTTTCGCGTTGTTGTGTGATTGGATTTTTCCATGGACGCTGAACGGTCTCACGATTGATTTGCGTTTGTAATTTTTTCCGCTCTCTTCGTGGTGACCTTTCTTCCCTTTCGGGGACTGGCTGATCTTCCGGAGAGGAGGTTTCCGGTTCTTTCTTTTTTGGTTCGGGCAAATCAATTTTGCCCAAAACCTTTAATCCCGAAAGTTCGACTTTGGACGCTTTAATTACTTCCGGCTTTTCTTCTTGCAGGAAGGGAAGAATTAGATCTTCTGTGGGAGTTTCTTCCAGCACAGGCTCTATATTAACAACTATGGGTTCTGTTTCTTTCGCCACAGGTTCAATTTCAGATTGAAGGTCAATAACAATCTCCTGAAGTTTTTCAGGCGCAAAGTGGCGCACGATCTCTTTTACGGAATCATCCTTCAACTTTGCGTTCGATCCTTCTTCCAAAAAGATTTGACGATTGGCAAGAAAATCTACGATTTGTGAAGGTCTTATGGCCAGCTTTCTGGCTAATTGTCCAAGGCGCATAATGAATAGTTCAAATGAAAGCGCAAATATACTTTCT
>JAEUUB010000030.1 GCA_016787745.1 Cyclobacteriaceae bacterium | reverse complement strand
TTTCCGGTCTCTATCATTAATCCTGTAAAAGGCGGCAGGTCTTTGAACCCTGGCCAGTCCATCATGTTGCCATGATACTCGTATGAACTGCCTTTTTCCTGGTTCGAAATTACCTCAACCTTTGGATTCCCTGCCAAATACTGTTCTTGCTTCCAGATTTGCCAATCCTTTAAGCCCTTTATCATGGCGGTTCTTTCAGCACGCTCATCAATCCACTCAAAACCCACAAGGAATTCTTTCTCAGTAATCACGATCTCATACTTTTTTAGGTCAAAACGCAGCCATCCATATCTTTTATTCTCAGTAAGTATGATTTCTTTGTTTAGCAATTCTATACCCGGCTGATTATGAATTGAATCTCAACTATAAAAATGCAGCCGGAATGCTAACGAGTCTTTTGAATTATACATAAGCCTGACTTGTATCTTATCGACCAATAAAGGTGCCTTTTGGGCCGCCAATAATAATGCTACAGTTGCTCCGCCCCGGGCAGTATCTAACGGCAACACGCCATCCTTGCCACCCATCCATCCAAGTCTTTGTTGTTTAAAACGTTTGCCAGCACTTATCGTCACGGGTTTTAATAAAGTCGAGTTTGCATGCATCTGAACTAATTGATTATTCTCAAGAGCGGAAATCAAAAACTGTTGCGAATCAAATCCAATGGCTGAAAATGCAATCTGTTCATTGTAAAGCTCCCTTGGAACGATCAATTCAAAACTGCCATCGGGATCAGAAAGCGTCCCTATATTTCGATTTAAGATTCCAATGTTCACATAAGGAAGAGGCTTCCTGGTCTCCGAATCAATTACACGACCGGTCCGGATAATCTGGGACCGATTGGTCTTGGCGCAGGCCGTCCATGCCTTAGAATTAGTCCCCCAATCATCGAGCAATACCATGCAATTGCCCACTTTAAAAATTTCAGGAAGAGATATTTCCAGTGGATTGTTGAAGTGGCGCTTGTTATAAGTCCGAATGACTCTATTCTTTAAATCATAAATATTTGAATACACGGTAAGGCTATCCTGATGCGTTTGCGTTAAGATCGATTTCATATGCGCTATGTCTACTCTGGGGTTTTCAGCCAACTCTTTCTTTGTTTTTTCATACCGCCAACAAGTTGGTTCCTCGCTCAACTCAGGGTGCCAGTGATTAAAATTTGTTTGTAACAGACTGGATCCATTAACATGTTGAAAGGCCATTTTGCCTTCTTTTACTCCTACAATTACGGCTTCACCACTTGCATCAGCCAACATAATGTGCGCTTCGGATAATTCAGGAATTGAAAATTTCCTGATATACCGTAACGCTTCTTCAACATTTTTACATTTATCGAGTACAGCCTGCCATAGATATCCTGTATGAGGCGAAAGGGGATCGTCAAAGCGAACGTCTATAAAAGGAGTATAGGCGGCATCAAAAAACAAACCGTGCTCATTCATGCCCCCTTGCGCCCAACCTTCATTCTGAAAAGTAAAAATTGCGGAGCCGTATCGGTTTTCGGTAGGTATGTTGATTTTTATGGCCGCGTCCTTTGCAAACCAATCTTCATGGTTGCCCACCAATACCTGACTGCCATCGTTAAGAAACAAGATATAGCACGCGCAACCATTCCATGAAATGAGAGATAAGATAAAGTAGAAAACTGTAACCCGCATGGCTTTCATTTCAAGAAAGACGCCAATACTCGCGAACAGGTTGCGTCCTCCCCTATCTCATAAAGAACTGTACGCGTGCCTGAACCAATACGTTTAGTAACGGCTGGCCTGCTATAAACTTTGTTATGTTCAGGGATGCGGAGGTTTTCTTGCCAATCATTTTCCCAAAATCAGTCCGCAGAAAGAGATAATACGTATTTTCTGAAAATGATTGTGTGTATTGCGCATTTAACGAAAACCAACCATCCCAATTTCTAATTAATATAACTGCCGGTACGGAAAGGCTAAGATTCTTTATAGGCTCATCTTTTTCCGGATCTCCCTGATCGGGAGCTCCATCTCCACCCCCTACGCTATTTGCATCGCCCCCCGAAAATTGGAATTTAAGCTCTGGATAAAATGAAACAGATGGCCCGGATTGGTAGGTGAAAATCATTCCCGGTTTATACAACCACGCTCCAGCTCCCTTGCCAGATTCGTATTCCCCTGTAGGGGCTGTTACTTCAAGGTAAGTAGAAAGCCTCTGTAATCCGCTTACAGAATTCTTTTGAATAGGAACATACATGTATCGCATCTTAAGGTCTCCTATCCCATTCGTATTTTCATAACCACCAAAATCACCAACAAAAATTGTGTGCACAAAAGGGATTGACATTCCCACAAGATGCTTGCGATTTGCCAAACCGTAATCGTATCCCAATCGAATAGCATAGTATCGCGCATCGCCAACAAAAATATAACTCTCAAAGTCAGTGGTTATCTTACTGATCATGGTTGCCGGGTCCGAAGCATCTGTTACGTCAGCCGAACGATTTTGAGCGCGGGCACCTTGCCACAACGTAAGCAAGAATAAGATAGCCAATACCCGAAATAAAATTTTATATTCCTTAGACAGGTG
>JAEUUB010000029.1 GCA_016787745.1 Cyclobacteriaceae bacterium | reverse complement strand
GAGCAGGCAAACATTGTATTTACCGATAATGGCATAGGCATAAGTGAAGAAAACCTGAGCAAAATATTTGAGATGTTCTACCGGGCGAGCGAGCAATCGGAAGGTTCGGGGCTGGGGCTTTATATCGTGAAAAATGCGGTTGAGAAACTAGGCGGGCATTTGAATGTGAGCAGCCGGTTGAATGAAGGAACCACCTTTGAAATAGTGTTGCCGAATAAATTTTCTAATTCCGCTGTACATGCAGATTAAAGAAGTTATTACTTCGGAGGACAGAAAAGAGTTTCTGCTGTTTCCGGTTCGGCTATACAGTAAAACAAAAAACTGGATTCGCCCGCTGGATGCGGACGTGGAAGGCGTGTTTGATAAAGAAAAAAACAAGACGTTTCAACATGGAGAGTGCATCCGGTGGATTTTAATTACCCCGGCCGGAGAAACGATAGGGCGCGTGGCGGCCTTCATAAATCAAAAAACAGTAAACAAAGGAAATGATCAACCGACAGGCGGGATTGGTTTTTTTGAATGTATTGATGATGAACGCGCGGCCAAACTATTATTTGATCAATGCCGCGATTGGCTTAAAGCGCGTGGCATGGAAGCAATGGATGGGCCAATCAATTTTGGAAACCGCGATCGGTGGTGGGGCTTGTTATTGGAAGGATTTGACCGCGAACCAAACTATCAGTGCAATTATAATTTTCCGTACTATCAAAAGTTTTTTGAGGACTATGGCTTTCAGGTTTACTTTTATCAGTTAACCTTTGGTCGCGCTATTCAGGGGCCGCTCGACCAACGACTTTATGATAAAGCGGCCCTTGTTGAAAAAGATCCTGATTACTCTTTTGACTATGTAAGAAAGAAAGACTGGGAAACCCTTCCATCAAAAATAAGAACGGTGTATAACCAGGCCTGGGCAAAACGGGGCGAAATACCCGAGTTAACCGAAAGCCAGGCCCGGCATTTGGTGAAACAGATGCAGCCCATCATGGATGAAAAGTTACTTTGGTTTGGATACTATAAAAACGAGCCCATTGCTTTTTTTCTTTCTTTACCTGAAGTAAACCAAATTTTTAAGTATGTTAATGGCAAAATGAATTGGCTCGGCAAACTAAAATTTGGATGGCATACACTATTAAAGACCAACCGAAAGGCCTTTGGAATTCTGTTTGGATTGGTTCCCGAACACCAAGGGAAAGGAGTCGATGGTGCCATTATAGAAAACTTCAGAAAGCTTGCTCAGGGTGGCGGGTTCGCTTACACTGAATATGAAATGAATTGGATTGGCGACTTTAATCCTAAAATGATCCGGGTGGTGGAGCAAATTAATGCCC
>JAEUUB010000002.1 GCA_016787745.1 Cyclobacteriaceae bacterium | reverse complement strand
CAGATGTACCATGCAATTCGTTGCCCATAACCAGAGCTATTTTTTTATCGATGGGTACATCGTGGATAGAAATCCCATCGGGTGAAGGGTCTGTTACCAGGATTTTATACCCTTGATTTTTCAGATGCTCGAAGCAGGTAGTAACGGCATTTTTGTCTTTGTATTTTATTATATCCACCCATTTGTGCGACCCTTTAAGCACCCGCTTATTCACTTCATACTTAACTTCGTTTTCGATAAAATGAATATCCTGAATACCCATACACTCGCATGTGCGGATAACAGCGCTGGCATTTTGCGACTGGTAAATCTCTTCCAGCACCAGAGTAATA
This sequence comes from Cyclobacteriaceae bacterium, assembly GCA_016787745.1. Taxonomy (GTDB): domain Bacteria; phylum Bacteroidota; class Bacteroidia; order Cytophagales; family Cyclobacteriaceae; genus ELB16-189. The sequence goes on along the minus strand of JAEUUB010000002.1, from coordinate 1,115 downwards.
TGCCGTGTACGAAAACCAAGTACCTGCTCAACCACTTCTTTTCGATGGTCGGTTAAGTACGATGAGAAGTGATTAAGCAGTAGTTTATCTCTTGTAATTTCATCCATTAACACTGAATTAAAGAAAATATAAGATCAAGATAACCAAAGATGTGTGATGCAAAAAAATTAACAGCCATGAGCTAATAGCCTGGTAAGGATAAGATGAACATCCCGAAATAGCAGCTGATTCTATAAACATCCTGTTGCCAACTTCATGCATAAGGTAGTCAGCCCTTCGTTTTAACAATCTCATGTAAAAGAAATGTCGTACTTTTGCATTTTATTTTTAGAAAATGCTCAAAATTGCTTCATTTTTAAGCTTACTACTGATTATCCCGGCCTCAGTGACCGCGCAATCTGATTTTTCCAAATCATTCGAATCAACGCCTTATACCGATAGTCAACGTTTGCAGGTTGAGGCATTTGCTAAAGATTTTTTTATTTCTGAAAACTCCACTGCCCCCGCTCCTGTTTTGGAAGTAATCGATACCTGGAAAAACTGGAAAACGGTAGAAAACTTTACGTTTGGAAAAGACCGTGGAAATCTGCTCATGATTGCAGATTTGAATGCACTACACCCCTACTTTAGAGAAAAGATTATAACACTAATCAATCAATGCAAAGCCAAGGGAATTGAACTTGCTGTTGTTGAATCGTTCCGAACCCATAGCAAGCAAAACGAATACAAGTACATGGGTAAAAAATATACCCGAACCGGAGGCGGTGGATCCAAACATCAATATGGGTTGGCTGTGGATGTAGTGCCCGTAATTGACTCCGTAGCGCAATGGGATAATGCAAGACTATGGCGTAAGGTAGGTGCCGTTGGTGAGCAATTGGGCTTACGCTGGGGCGGAAGATGGAAAGAACTTTACGATCCCGGGCATTTTGAATGGACCGGTGGGTTAAGCAGTTATCATCTGGCCAAGGGACTGAGACCGCGGGTTCCTAAGTTGGAAAAATATGCTTGCATTGAAGAAGAAATAGATCAGTTAACAGAATACTGGAACGCCTGGGAGGTCGAACAATCTTCCGTGGCGCGTAAACAGGTATCCGCACCTAAAATGAAATAAC
>JAEUUB010000946.1 GCA_016787745.1 Cyclobacteriaceae bacterium | reverse complement strand
CAGGTAAAATCCAAGTATGATTAACTTTTTCATATTTCTTTAAAAATTTTCTACGTCAAACTCTTCGAATAAAATATCCAGTTCAGCTTCGCTTACCTCAAAGGTGCTAAACACCTTTTCTTCTAATTCATTTAAATCGTTTTCACTCCAGGTAACCGACTCAGTTAAGTCATCAAAATTTAAAGTTGTATCATCCAGAAAGGCCACTAACTGTTCGGTTTGAATTTCTGCCAGTTGCTGTTCCAGCGTGTCCTGGGGTTGCGTTGAATACCAGAAAACGCCAAGGGCAATCAATGCAATCACGGGCAATGCAAATTTTAAGGCGGGCACAAACCATGGTGCAACTGGCTCCGGTTTGGAAACCCTTGCCTGGATAATGCCCGGAAGGTTCTCGAAATACCCATCAGGTACTTTGAAAATATTTCTCTTAGGTATGTTCTCCAGTTTTTTCATTCGTTGTTAAGACTATTTTAAAAGGTTCGGGTTTAATTATTGAGTGAGATAATCTTCTACTTTTTTTACTGCATGGTGATAGCTTGCCTTTAGTGCACCTACACTGGTTTTTGTGATTTGTGCCATATCCTCATAAGAAAGCTCATCAAAATACCTCATATTAAACACAAGTCGCTGTTTATCAGGTAGTTTAAGTAATGCTTTTTGAAGTTTTATTTGAATATCATCCCCCGTCATTTCCAGAGAGCTATCCAGTTTTGAAGCCAGCTCTTTTCCCACGTCCTCCAGGGGCAAAAAGAATCGCCTGCGCTTTTTGTTAAGGAAGGTAAGACACTCATTGGTGGCGATCCGGTATATCCACGTAAAAAGTTGCGCATCTTCCCGAAAGCTATCAATGTGTTTGTGAACTTTAATGAACACTTCCTGAGTTAAATCATCGGCATCATCATGATCAACTACCATTTTTCTAACATGCCAATACACCCGCTGCTGATAAGCACGAACGAGCAGATTGAACCCATAACTGCGGGTTTCTGGATTTCTGATCTTACGAAGTAGCTCCGGATCTTCCAAGTAGGTCTTTTAATGTCCTTTAGACATTAAAGATACAGGATGGTTTAATCAATTACACGATCTCATCGAGCAGATCCACAAGACGCTCGAATGTTTCTTTTGAATGAGTTGGGAAGTTGGCAAATCGCAGTTGACTTTTCTTTTTATTTCCGTAGCCATCGCCTGGATAAAATTGATTCTTTTGCAAGTGTTTGATGACCCTGTCTGTGTGTGCGCCTGTTTCGGCAACAAGTACTG
>JAEUUB010000933.1 GCA_016787745.1 Cyclobacteriaceae bacterium | reverse complement strand
ACCATTGAAATAGCCAGTCACCATGTTGTTCAGATAGAAAGAAGTGTACTTCTCTTTCGCGATAAGCGGAAAGTACTCATGAGTTTTGCCAAAGGCCTTGTAGCCAACAAATCCTTTCTTCTCCAAAATTCTAACGATGGTAGATACCGTATTGTAAGCCGGCTTGGGTTCAGGCAACTGTTCGACTATATCTTTTACAAACGCTTTTTCAAGCTTCCATAAAATTTGCATTATCTGATCTTCGGCTTTGGTTAGCTCTTTCATATGTTAATTGTTTTTAGTGGTCACATGCCTACATGCCGTAGTGCATTTCGGTACGCAGGCATGGAATTCGCATAATTAACATTCTGTTGGGTACAGCGTTGTTTATGCTCATTTCATATTATAACTATTGATTACGTTGTAAAACTAAAGTATTAGTTATAAAAATCAATAGATTTTATAAGAAATTTCTTAAATAGCTTTAAATCAATTGCTTGTAAAGCAGTAGGCGAGGATGTTCGCCCCCATTTTTAGCGCTTGCTGGCGTTTTTCTTCAGGGTCGTTGTGAATTCTTTTGTCTTCCCAACCATTGCCTAAATCACATTCAAAGGAATAAAACACAACCAATCGGCCTTCGTAAAATAAACCAAAACCCTGAGCGGGTTTTCCATCATGTTCATGAATTTTGGGAAGGCCATTGGGGAACTGAAATTTTTGATGATAGATCGCGTGCGTAAAAGGAACTTCTATAAGCTCGAGTTCCGGAAATACTTTTTTAAGCTCAATGCGAATAAATTTGTCCAGGCCATAATTGTCATCGATATGAAGAAATCCGCCTCCAATAAGGTAGTTTCTGAGATTGGATGCTTCTTCGGTAGAAAAAACCACATTGCCATGCCCCGTCATGTAGAGATAAGGGTAATCGAATAAATCCGGACTTCCCGCTTCGGCAATTGCCTCTTCGGCATTCAGGTTCATTCCTAACTCTTTATTACAAAACTCAATAAGGTTGGGCAGGGCCGTTTTATTGGCATACCAATCACCCCCGCCATTATATTTAAGTTTTGCAATCTTAATTGATCCCTGACCGGTGGTAAGTAGTGAGATTGAAAAAAGAATAAGCAAAAGAATAAGTCTCATAAAGTAAAGTTACTATTTGAATGCCTAGTGTATAAAAAACGGCCTAATTAGCCAAATAATTTGCAAAACGGCCTGATAAGGTGCATTGAAAAAGAATTTTTTAGTCTGGATTAAACTTTGGTATTAATTCCGACTCTAAGAAATTGAAAAAACTAAACCAGTATTTTAATTATGAAAACCTTGTTTAAAAGTCTTACAAGTATAGCGTTAATCTCTTTTCTATTTTTGACTTCCTGTTCGGACGATTCAGTCGAATTCAGTGCTGAAGATTCACAAAATGTAGAAAATGAAGCTACTACCGATAGTTATTTTGAAGATGCCGATGATATTGCAACATTAGCGGTTGCGGCCGATGGCTCTACGGCTACCGGAGCGCGTCAAGCTTCCAATGGCAGACAAGGAGTAAAGCCGGTTGATCTTAGGTTTACTTGCGCCACAATAACTTTTCTTTTTGCGGATGATAACTCTACAACGACCCCGCATGGATTTATTACTATTGACTTTGGTGATGGCTGTACAGACATAAAGGGAAATGTGAGGAAGGGCAAAATTGTTGTGGAGTTTGCGGGAAAGCGTTTCTTTCCTAATTCAAGAATCATTACCACTTTTCAGAACTACTATATTAATGGTGTTAAAATTGAAGGGGTACGCACAGTTACAAACTTAACCGGAAGTGTTGAAAATAATCCCAAATTTCAAATTGAAGTCGACAACGGAAAGGCTACATGGGAGGATGGTACTTTTGCTACCCGCGAGGTAAACCGCACCCGCGAATGGGTTCGTGCCAATAATCCGCTGGAAGACGAATGGATTGTGGAGGGCAGTGCGGCCGGAACGAATCGTAATGGAAAGACCTATCAAATGCAAATTACGAAGGCTATGGTTTATAAGCGCGAATGTGCCATTGGTGCTAAAGTATTTATGGCCGTGGAGGGCACAAAGGTATTAAGTACCGAGAATAAAGTGATTACTATTGATTATGGAAACGGAGATTGTGATCGCATAGTTAACATTGCTATTGACGGACAATCCAAGGATGTGGTCGTGAAGGGAGATATCTAAAGAAAATTAAGTCTTTATGTAAATGCCTCTGCAGGTTGGAGAGGCATTTTTATTATATTCTTACCCATTTGGTTCGATGACAGATTTTTAGAACAAAAGACTATTCATATGTGTAGAACTTTTTTCCTTTTGACGAGAAACAATTTCTACACCTGAGCCCAGGTTGGCGGTCGCTATTACTTCAATAATCGCGTTGGAATAAACCTTGAATTTGGCGGGGCCAATACTTTTTCAGGAGGTAAGGTTGGTGTAACAGTTAAATTATAAACGGAATTTCACAAGTTTTTTGATCAGGAGTAAGCGGGTGGGGAAGTGTTGCATCGGTGACGATCAAAAGTGTTCCGATAACTTTTTTTTCTTTCGGGGAAGCCCGTAATTGCACCAAATTATTTTATGCGCCAGTATCTCGATCTACTTAATGACATTCTGAAACAAGGAGCAAGTAAAACAGATCGAACAGGTACAGGAAC
>JAEUUB010000931.1 GCA_016787745.1 Cyclobacteriaceae bacterium | reverse complement strand
AAATTCTAATGGATAGACTCAGTAAAGTTTTTTCGTTCCACGAGATAAACAAACCCTAAGAAAAGAAGGATAACACCTGCGTGGAAACCCGTTGCAAGCCATTGACTGCTGATTTGCACACGATTGACAAGAAGTAGAATTGAATATGTGAAAACAACATACCCCATATCCCGGGTAACGGTATAAGGAATCGGATAATTTCGCTGACCTAACCAATAACAAACTCCAGCCATTGTTGCATAACAAAGCAATGCTGCCAATGCGCTACCCATAAAACCGAAGATTGGAATAAGCAAAAAATTGCCGCCCATGGTTATGGCTGCACCCAGCACTGTTATCACCGTTCCGTAATGCGTTTTGTCGGTGAGCTTAAACCAAATACTAAGGTTATAATAGATACCTAAAAATAAATAGGCTACTAATAGAATGGGCACAATGGAAAGTCCACCCCAAAACTCTTCACCGATAAGGTGTTTAAGAAGATCCATATTTATGCTTACCCCAAGCAACACAAGGCAGCAGGTGATTACAAAGTAGTGGTTGATCTTCGCGAAGAGCTCTGGTGACTTGTTATCACTGGCATTTGAAAAAAAGAATGGCTCCGCAGCATACCGAAACGCCTGAATGCCTAAATTCATAAACACCGCAAATTTGTAACAGGCTCCAAACACGCCACCTGCTTCCTTGCTGGTAAGTCCAGAGTAAAAATTTTCCGGCAGCCACCAATCCAGCGTAGAACGCGAAAACATTTCATTAATCATGCCGGCTACCCCGGTTATCATTACCGGATATGCATACCGAATCATTTCTGGTGAGATTGACTTATCCCAGGCTGGTCGCCACGAGATGAGCGTTTTAATGAAGAATAAAATAAAAATTGAGTTGGCGATCAGGTTTGCTATAAACACATAGCCAATACCCACTTCAGGATTGTAATTAAGTTTTAAGAAATAATAATTGAGGCCAATCAAAATCAATACATTAATCACTTTTGCAGAGGCAAACACCAATGCCTTTTTCTCTAATCGCAAACGGGCAAACGGAATAGCCACTGCAGCATCGATTAGCATGGTGAGCGCCAGCCACGTTATAAATTTTGGACTTGAAATTTGAAGGGATGAACCAATCGGATTGGCAAAGACAATAAAAATAAGTGTGAGCGTAATACTCGTTACCAACACGCTGGTTTGTGCGAGATTAAAAATTCGTTTTGCATCCGCGTTGGGTTTGGTAGCAAAACGGAAGAAAGCCGTCTCCATACCAAACATGTATATAATGTTAATCACACCCACCCAGGCATACAGTTTGGTGATGTCACCATACTCGGCCTGACTGAACATATTTTTTGTATGAAGGATAACGAGGAAAAAGTTGAGTACCCGGGGAAGCATGCTCCCCATTCCATACAGTACTGTTTCGCCAGCAAGTTGTTTGAGTTTACTCACTCGCCTTTAAAGTTTGGAGTTCGTTTTTCTATAAAGGCCGAAGTGCCTTCTGCAAAATCCTTCGTAGTAGTAAGCGTTGCAAAATTTTCTGATTCTGTTTTATATCCTTCGTTCGCAAACGCGTATCCGGTATTTACACTTTTAATCACACCGGCAATGGCTAACGGACCTTTCTTTAAAATCTTCGCCATGATTTTGTTTACCAACTCAAGTAATTCTGCCTGAGTGGATGTTACATGATTTACCAATCCAATTTCCTTTGCCTCCTGCGCACCGATCATATCACCCGTCATGGCGAGTTCCAATGCTTTTCCTCGTCCTACCAATTGCGCTAATCGTTGTGTGCCTCCGTAACCGGGAAGAATTCCCAGACTAACTTCGGGCAAGCCAAATTTTGCATTTTCAGAGGCAAGCCTGATGTGGCAGGCCATCGCAAGTTCACATCCGCCCCCGAGCGCAAATCCATTAACCGCGGCAATCACGGGCTTTGGGCAATCCTCTATCATCTTAAAAATCTGTAGCCCCTGTTGAGCAAGAGTAAATGCTTCTTCTTTTGAAAGAAGAGTAAGTTCTTTTATGTCCGCTCCGGCCACAAAAGCTTTCTCACCTGCACCTGTAATAATAATTCCTTTTACATCTGCGCGCTCCCCACACTCCTTAATTACAGTTTTAAGCTCAGATAGTGTTTCCTGATTAAGCGCATTTAATGCCTGCGGGCGATTGATTGTTATTGTGCAAACAGGCTCAAATGAAACAAGTAAGTTTTTCATGATTTCAAATTTTCGATGGAACAAATTAAAGGTATTTCTTAAAACTTCGCTTCATTGAGTAAACTGACTCGACTTTTAGCAGAAAATGTATAAAAATGTGCCCTCAAGTCAATTCTTAATAAAAAATTCAATTAAATCGCCTGTAAAAGTTACATCTTGTAGGCTTACTGGCATCTATGAATGTATCTGAACGTTGATGTACACCTTTTTTTAAATATGTCAAGGATTTTTTTAGTACTTGTATCTGCATTTTTACCTTTTTGTGGGTTGGCACAAACATCTACAACTACCTATCCGGGTGGAGCCGTAAATTGGACTGCGTTGCCATGGTCTGGTGGTACTCCACCAATAACCAATGGAGCAACCTATACAGAAAACCTTGTTGTAGGGAGCCCCTCGCAGATTAGTACAGGCGATGTGCTGACAATGAATATCTCTTTCACCTTAAACGGTAACGTAACTTTTTTTTCAAGCGGATCAAATCCAACCATCAATATCCCTGCTGGTGTTACGATAATCATCAATGGAAATTTTACAGATGATGATAATAATGTGAATTTCATAGTCAATGGTACCTTAATCGTTACGGGAACCCTTAAAGGAAAAAATAACGCTGTATTAAGTGGCTCGGGCTCAATTTCCGGAGGTACGATTGATTTAGGAAATGGAGCTAGTTGTTCAGGTTCATGCCCGGGCTTAAACTTTCAAAATTGTACAGCTCAACCAGCCTTTTGTTCTGCAAATGTTACCTCAGGTTCAACCTATATATGGAATGGCTCTGCCAGTAGCAATTGGCAAACTGCCAGCAATTGGACTCCAACAAGAACAACTCCAGCAAGCACAGATTTTTTGACATTTAGCGCCAGTGGTTCTAACAAGGCAATTACAAATATTCCCAGTCAATCCGTAGGAGGAATTTTTGTAACCGGAAACTCAACCTATAGTTTCACACCGGTAAGTAACGGCTTAGTGCTAACATTAACCAAAACAACGGGCTATGCATTCCAAATAGATAATGGGTCTGTATTGACTCTGGGGGTAACTGCCGGCAATGCATTGAATTGTTCAATGCCAACGGCTGGCATAGCTCAAATTGGAGGTCAGCTTAATTTAGCGAACGGAAACTTTTCCGTTGGCGGAGCTACCCTAATATTACATACCTCAGCTGCTCCATTGGCACGAGTTGGAGGTCAGGTTTCTACAAGTGCAACCACTGTGCTTAAACTTGGGGATACCGGATTAACGGGCGGAAGTACAATTGTTTTGCCAGATGGAATTTTTGTGTCGGCACCGACCATTGCATCCTTGATTCTCAATAGAACAAATGGAGCTTCTTTAGGCGATCAAAGTATTACTATCTCTACATCGGCAACTTTCACATTAGGAAACTTGACAACAAACGCAGCCGGAAGAATAAAATTCAGTTCAACTGCAGCAAATCCAACAGAATCATCGGCAAGCAAAATTATCGGCTATGCTGAGATGGCTTCGCGCGCAGTGGGCACAGGGGCTTTAAACTTTCTTGGACTTAACATGGCCAGCGGAGCAAACAACGTTGGAAATATGACAATCACAAGACGAACCGGAGCCTCCGGAATAAATGTGTTTAATTCAAATCAGAGCATTGCATCTACTTGGGATTTAACCAGCGGTGCCGAACCCGTTAGTGGTCGTTCAATTTCGTTTAGCTGGCAATCAGCATTTGATAATGTTACCACATCATCCAATCGTTTTCAGGCTTACATCTTCAATTCAGGACCGGGTTGGACAAGCCTTGGGACTTTACAATTTTTGGCAGCAGTTGGGCCCCCGCGCCAAACTGCAAACGTTACGACTACCAAATTAAATGATACATTCACTGTAACCGATGAATCGCAATCACTACCTATTGAGCTAATCTATTTTTCAGGAACAGTAATTTCGAATGCCGTAAAATTAAATTGGGCCACAGCTAGTGAATTAAATTTCGATTATTTCAATATTGAAAAGTCAACCGATGGAAAAGAATTTAAAGTAATCGGTAAAGTAAACGGAGCAGGAACTTCCAATAAGCGAATTGACTATCAGTTTATAGACGAAAAGCCAACGTTGGGAAAATCCTATTATCGACTGACAGAGGTTGATTTGGATGGATATACAAAATCTTTTAAGATTATTGCCATTGATTATACGTCAGAGAAAACAGTAAGTCTTTTCCCTAACCCAATTGCAAAGGAAGGTGAATCGCTTTCGTTGGAATTTAATTTCGTTCCAAAAGGTTTGGTGAAAATATTGGTGACTGACTTACATGGCTCCACCGTTGGAGAGTATGAAGGTTCAGGAGAACGTATTCTATTTCCATTGCAAGCTACCAGCGGAATGTATCTGGTTTCTATCTATGGATCTGATTTCCGGATAAACAAAAAGTTGATAATCAGGTAAGCAATTCCGGATGCGCCTGAAGGTTCTTTAAAATATCAGCAGTCATTTCTTCCAACCCAAATTGATGTTTCCAGCCCCAATCCTGGCGGGCTGGTGAGTCATCCATAGACTTCGGCCACGAGTCTGCAATGGCTTGACGAAAATCTGGTTTATACGTAATTGTAAATTCCGGGATATATTTTTTAATCGTTGATGCAACCTGTGCCGGACAAAAACTCATCGCCCCAATATTA
>JAEUUB010000889.1 GCA_016787745.1 Cyclobacteriaceae bacterium | reverse complement strand
AAATTCTTCATTTTCGATGTTTCGGATCGCAAAATTAGTGCTTTTTAAGCTACCTTGTGACATCTTGTCAGTTAGTTTTTTGAATTTTTAAAAACCGTCTTATTCTTGAGTTATGGGGTATTTTTAACCTTATTTTGTTTCTATTTATGGCAATAGTGAAGACAATTCGTGGATGTGAACCAAAATTTGGGAAAAACTGCTTTCTGGCTGATAATGCAGTAGTGGTTGGCGAAGTTACTATGGGTGAAAATTGTACTGTCTGGTTTAATGCTGTTGTTCGAGGAGATGTTCACTCAATCACAATTGGAAATAATACCAATATTCAGGATGGGGCCATCATACATTGTACATATCAAAAGGCCAAGACCCTAATCGGCAGCAATGTTTCGATCGCGCATAACGCCATTGTGCATGGGTGTACAATTGAAGATAACGTTTTGGTTGGCATGGGTGCCATTATTATGGATGATGCCCTAGTGGGGTCGGGATCAGTTATTGCGGCAGGTGCGATTATATTGCCAGGCACGAAGGTGGAGGCAGGAAGTATATACGCGGGAGTACCTGCCAAAAAGGTAAAAGATGTGGGGGATGAAATGAAGGCAGTGATAGTTCGTACTGCGCATAATTATCCCATGTATGCGGAATGGTATAAGTAGAAAATCAGACGATATAAATGGAAACGATACCCAATAGTGGCTACGATTTAGAAGTAATCAAGGATTACAAGAAGCGGATTGCTTTATCGGGTAAATCCTACCTGCTAGATGAAGAAGATGAACAATCGGACGAGTATGTGCATTTTTATTTTATTGGCAAGTACGATACGGCTGAGGTAATTTACGATTGCATTTTATACACACTTCGGTTTCAACACGAAAGCGAATTATTTGATATAGCCGAGCATAAGGCTGCTCAACACTTTCCTCAATACAAGAAAATAAAATACGAAGCGGATGAAAACGGTGATTTAAAAACGTTGGATGATCTGGAAGAAGAGATCGGTCTCTATATGGCTGAGGTTATGGTTGAGTTAGAAGAAGAGGGCGAGGTGAAAGTATGTGAGCATGTGGACATTGACACCGGCCACGATTTTGGAATTGGATTGGATGCCAGCCTGCATTTGGAAACGATAACACCCCAACAAATAGATCGGTTCATTAATGATTTTAACACCGATAATTTAAAATTGGACAGCTCCCTGTATTCATTTCAAATGAATAGTGACTTCAAAGAATAGCCTCATTTAAAAAGATTAAAAATTCTTACAATTCATGAATTGTGGCCTATATTTGCGCCCCTAAATCTTTTAATTCATGAAAAATCTTTCTCTTGCCCTTAACGCAGTTTTGCTGATTGCTGTTGGCATTTTATATTATTTACACTTCTCCTCCAGGGTTTCGACCCCGGTTTCCGAAAACTCTGCGGTTGGTGATCTAAAAGTTGCCTACATTAACTCCGACACGGTTCTTAAATATTACGATTTTTTTAAAGTAAACATGGAGAAGCTGGAGTCACGTGGAAAAAAGCTTGACCAAGACCTGCAGAACCGGGCGCAGAGTTTGCAAAATGACATTACCGCGTACCAACGAAACTATAGCAGCATGACCATTGGCCAGGCAAAAGCTGTGGAAGATGATCTTGGTAAGAAACGTCAAAATCTGGAGCTCTACCAAAGAAGTCTTGAGCAGGAGCTTATTGCAGAACAGACTACTATGAATGAAGAATTGTATAAAAAAATAACGGATTACCTAAAAGATTATGCGCAGCAGAAGGATTTGCAAATTGTGTTTAAGTATAATCCCAGCAGCGATGTGCTTTACGGAGGAGCCAGTGTAGACATTACCCAGGATGTAATTCAAGGATTAAATGCCGCCTATAGTCTTGACAAAACCAAAGTGAAGGCTGACTCTACGGCTTCTAAGAAGAAATAAAAAATTCATGATGGCATAAAGCCGACCGGTAAAATCCTGGTCGGCTTTTTTTGTTTTAAGTCTTTGTATTAATTTCAAACGGTGAAAAGCAACGTGCTTGGATTTTTGGGAGTTCGACAAGACGAACAAGTACAGGTGTGGCTTATGCTTGCCACGGGCTTTTTCATTGGTATCTTCATTGCCACCTATCAGGTTACGGCAGAGTCCTTATTCCTGAATAAATTAAGCGATCAGTTGGATAAAGCCTTCCTGATTTCAGGGGTGCTGGGCATAGTATCGACACTTTTATTTTCATTCTTTCAGAATAGAATACGGTTTGTTACGCTTACGATTGTCAGTATCGTATTGATTGTATTGGCAACTTTTGCACTATACTATTTCTACCATTTTGCCGAAGAGAACGTACAGCAGATTACACTTTTTCTAATGTATTGCCTC
>JAEUUB010000847.1 GCA_016787745.1 Cyclobacteriaceae bacterium | reverse complement strand
AGCCATTGTTGCTAAACCCAAAGTGATTCTGGCGGATGAACCAACGGGTAACCTCGATTCGGCCAATGGAGAAGAAGTAATGAAGTTACTTTCTCAATTGAATGAAGAAGGCACTACCATTGTAATGGTAACTCACTCACCCTACGACGCAAACTATGCGCATCGCATTGTAAACCTCTTTGACGGTAAAGTGGTGACAGAGAATATCAAAGAACAATTTCACGTTTAGAACTAAAGATTTCAGGGGAGTAATTTCCTTGATTCGTTCTTTATAGTTTAGGTTTAGGTTAAGTGAGGCTCATTCTGATTCCAGGATGGGCCTTATTGTTTTTATAGCCCCGAGGGGGTGACTATTTTGATTCATCTGTTTAGAATTTAACTCTGACTCCAACGCCTGTCTTAACAATATCAAAAAGATGGAGGCTTTCGATATTCTGTAAGTAAGATATAATGTAAAGGTCATTAGTATTAAACTCCACATAGGTGGTTATTGATTTAATAAAGGAGTCATTAATCTGAAAGGTGATTGAACTTTCGATTGTGGCATGAATACGTAGCGCAGACGACCACCAGTAGTAACCAGTGGGGTACCGGTGCTTGGGCCAACGAAAGTAATAATCTCCTCCCAGATGATAGGAGATCATTCCACCTACATTAATAGGTTGTATCAAATATTTTGATGATGGCTGGATAGTAACTGGGGAATATGAGTATTTACCGGTAACAATGTTTAAAACTCCGCCTTTATTTTCCGGTACATACCCATAATGAATACTTGCTCGGGATTTTTTCCCCAAATCATATCCAACCCCAACACTTGCATAGCCAATACTGCCGGCATACTGAGCAACAAGGAAATCCGGACCCCAATTTTTACTTTCCTGTGCCAGACTTATTTCATTAAACATTATGCAAATGAGAACCTGAATGATTAAAGATAAACGCATTACTAATAATTAATCAGGGTTTTAACTACATTTCCATTTGCAATCTTTAACAGCACAAAGCTACGCTGGTCAAATGAGGGACTGGTGATGTAGCGCACACCATCCTTGTAAGGATAGTAGTCCTTATGATTATGAATGTGTCCATGAAGAGAAATCAGAAAATTAGGGGTTTCGGCAAATAATTTTGAATAGTCTTGTTCAAGGGCTGGATTAAAATCGCCATCGGCAAATGGGGGCACATGCGAAACTGCAATTTGGTACTTTACACCGGGTTGTTCACTCAACTCTTGTTCAAGCCATTCAAGATCGGGTACATTGTTACCCACGTATTCGCGGCTGTTCGTGTTATGAAGAATAAACTTCACACTATCGTAAATGAAGGATTGATTCAATGGCCCAAACATCCGCTGGAAGACATTTTCTCCATTGGCGACTACGTCATGATTGCCTACCACCCCAATGTAGGGCATTTTTAATTTTGTTAACCGATCGGTCACCCAATTAAATTCGTTCAATAGCCCAAAGTCTGAAATATCTCCAGCAAGCAGGACAAAATCAATCTCTTCTATGGTGTTTGCCTTGTTTACAAACTTTTCGACATCATTATAAAATCGTTGGGAGTCACCTATAAAGGCAATCGTTATAGTATCCTTGGTATTCTTTGCAAGACGGGCAATATTTTTCGCATTCATATCCCTTATTGAGTTCTTGCTAAATTCCTGGTTTGGACTGAACTCAAAGGCATCGGAGCATGCTTGTAGGGCAATCATACTAATCACTATCGCTACCCGTCTAACCATACTTTCACTGCTTATTACGTCACGCCCCGTTATAAAGTTCTTAGGCCTCGCTTATTTTATCCTCTTTAAAGGAGACGAGTTAATTTACTAATTATTTTAATTGAGAATATTTTTGTGATTCGCTGACCCAAACCGGGTAGTAATAACGGACAGATTGCTGTACATTATTGAACAGACTTGTTTAACGACATCATCAATTCCTGCAAAATTCTTCTAAATTGACTTATTTTTAATACTTGGCTTGCTGGCATCTTTCTTGACATTCGGGATGCAACCTTCAAGGTTTTAAGAGAGTCTCTACTCAATTACCACCATGATATGATTAAAAATTACCTGCTTATCACTCTCCGGAGTTTAACTAAGAATAAGTTTTTCATTTTTGCCAATGTGTTTGGTATGGGCATCGCTATTGCCTGTTGTATTGTAGCTTATTTTAATTATGATTTTAATCGAAGCTTTGACACATACCACACGAAGGCTGCTTCCATTTATCGGGTAAACTCGGTTCGGGAATTTCAAAACAATCTTACTTCCTACGGCTATGTACCCATGGGTTTAGGGAATGCCATTAAACAAAATAGTCAGGACATTGATCAGGTAATCCGGTATTCGCCTGGCGGTGGTAACTTTCGGATTGGAGAAGAACTCTTTAATAATAACCTTACTTTTGTTGATCCGGAGTTTTTTAATGTTTTCACGTTCGAGTTTGTTGAAGGCACTCCGGAATTAAGGAATAAAAATCAGATTATAATCAGCGACAAGCTTGCTGAAAAATATTATGGTACCGAGAA
>JAEUUB010000794.1 GCA_016787745.1 Cyclobacteriaceae bacterium | reverse complement strand
GCAACTGCTGCCTCAGGAACTTTCCGGGTACTACTTAAGCATCAACCCGATTTGAAGTCTGCCACATCAACCTCAAGTATGGGTGAATCAGACCTTGATCTGACATTTACAATTGCCATTAATTGATTAGTGACTATGGACTGGGGAAATGTCCACTTATCTGGCCTAAAATATTGCGGAGTACATTCGCATTCAGCTATGATTGCCCCTGTCCATATTTTTACCTTTATCTCTCTAACAAGCATTATTAAACGGGAGCAATTTTGAAAGGCGATGAAGTAGTATTTAGGCAAGCACTAAACCCTGATCATTATTATCTTTTTTTTATAGATATATTTACTACGTGATCAATTATCCATCTATTGTGCCTTTTCCCTACCTGCTTCTAATCCAAACTATTTTTGATTTACACAAAAGCAGAAAGTTCAAAACATGCTGATTGAAGAGGAAAAACTAAGGCACTGGATCGACAATTTTTATGGATATGGATCGTGGCAAACCCGCTTTTGGTTTGTTGCCCATGAGGAAGGCGGTGGCGATACCCCTGAAGAAGTAGCTGACAAACTCACGTACTTTCAAGCTGAACATCCGAAACCATGCCCTACCCTATGTGATATTCGCAATCTTTATAAGAAAACCGCTTTTAGAATCTCAGGCCCGCGGGCAAACCTGTTTTCAAATCTATATGACTACCGGTTCGATCAAAATGCAGTTCAACATGGCGAATGGAAAATATAATTGCCTTTATGTTCGGCTATCAGAACAAACCCCTTCCTGATTTGCTATCGTATCAGAAAGAATCACTTGCATCCTTTACGCAAAAAAAAGAAGCATTGCTTCGTTTGTATCCATTGCCCACACACAATCATGCCTGGTATTACAGTTGGCTCGATTTGCCCCAGATAAACTTTTTGAAAAGTCGCGCCCGCTATCAGGAACATGTGTACAAAAGCCGGATACACACAATCCTCACGAATTTGGACTTGTTCAAACCGGAAGTGGTGGTGATGTATGGCATGGACACCATCGATAAACTTAAGAAATCAGTACAGAAATTTTTCCCTGAAGTAAAATTCAAATCGGTAAAAGCGATAAAAAAAATTATCCCGCAACATCACCGCGTTGACCTGGGCACAACCACTTTAATACTCACAACACAAATTCCAGGGTTAAGGCACAACCGGGTTGAAACTGGATTTGATTGGGAAACATTCGGGAAAAATATCCGTACAGCCAAAAGTCTATAATCCCCCCTACAGCCTGCAAGTCAGGCTTCGCGCCAATCGTGGAATTTGGACTTGCAAATTGTCTGATAGATACAAACTATATATTGATAATAACAATCAATTTGACTTATTAATTATATCCCTGTAATCTTGAATCTTTAAAAGATGACGATTGTCATTTTGAAACATAGAATAACCAAGGTATCATTACTAACATTTATAATTCTAACTACTATGGGAAATCAAACACATTCGGACTCAGCAAACGGAACCGGTAAATGCCCGTTTCACCAACCCGCAGGTGGCGGAACACAAAATCAAGATTGGTGGCCTAACCAGTTGAAATTAAATATTCTAAGACAGCACTCTTCCTTGTCAAATCCGATGGGTGAAGACTTTGACTATGCGAAGGAATTTAGAAGCCTTGATCTGGCCGCTGTAAAAAAGGATCTCCATGCATTAATGACTGATTCCCAGGAATGGTGGCCCGCTGACTTCGGCCACTACGGTCCGTTATTTATTCGTATGGCGTGGCACTCTGCGGGAACCTATCGCACCGGTGATGGTCGTGGTGGCGCTG
>JAEUUB010000750.1 GCA_016787745.1 Cyclobacteriaceae bacterium | reverse complement strand
TTGAAGGGCGATGTAGACTTTAAGCAAGTGGCGCCTAAAACATCTTTTATTACACCCGTGCCCGGAGGAGTTGGGCCCATGACGATTGCATCGCTGTTGTTAAATACGTTGCGGGCAACAGAATTACGAAATCCATAATTTAAAAAATTTCAAAATTCAATAGTGATGTCGAGTCAGCAATCAGGAATTTTGAATTCTGAGTTACCCCTCATGGAGGATTTCTACACCATTCAGGGGGAGGGATTCTATCAAGGGAGTGCAGCCTATTTTATCCGGTTAGGAGGTTGTAAAGTACGTTGTGTTTGGTGCGATGTAAAAGACTCGTGGGATGAGGCCGCACACGCAAAAGTGGGGGTAAGTCAACTTGTTGAGAAAGCCAAAAGCAGTGGCAGTAAAATAGTGGTGATTACCGGGGGCGAACCTACCATGCACAATTTATCCCACCTAACATCGGAACTTAAAAAAGCGGGCTTGCGAACCCACCTCGAAACATCGGGCGCTTACCCATTAACAGGTACCTGGGATTGGGTTTGTTTCTCGCCTAAAAAATTTATGCCCCCGCATCCCTCCGTGGCTGCCCAGGCGGATGAATTGAAGGTTGTGATCTTCCACAAATCGGACTTTGCCTGGGCCGAGGAGTTTGCCAAGCAGGTCAGGCCAATATGCAAACGGTATCTTCAACCGGAATGGTCTAAAGAAAACGATATTCTGCCACAACTTATTGAATATGTAAAACAGAATCCCGACTGGCAAATTTCGTTACAGGTACACAAGTACATGAATATTCCTTAGCTATTGTGCTGCCCCAGGTATTTGTTGATAGGGCCAATTCACTTAGCCGGGCCGGAAAGTCTTTTTTGTTTTTAATTGACTTTGAAATGCAACAACCAAAAATCTGGTTACCGGATCAAATCGATTCGAGCGAATTATTGTTTTCAATAAACGGAATAACCAATGCGCCAGCAAGTAGCTTTATTGATAAAAAATTATCCTTGCATGTCCAACCGATAAACGAATCGGAATATCGCACCCGGTTTGATGAAGTGATGCAGCAATTGCAATACGGAAACACATTTCTTACCAACCTTACCGTAAAGTCGCGGATCCAAATTAATACAACCTTAAGAGATTTGTTTTTTCAGGTACAGGCGTCTTACCGTTGCTGGTATCGCGATCGTTTTCTTTTTTTCTCTCCGGAAAGCTTCGTCAAAATTAGGGATGGTAAAATCTATTCTTACCCTATGAAAGGAACCATTGATGCAAACATTCCGGATGCTGCCACGGTTATTTTAAATGATGGAAAGGAAAAGGCCGAACACGTTACCATTGTTGACCTACTTCGTAATGATTTGTCGCGGGTGGCCCGCAATGTTGAGGTGTTGCGATTTCGGTATCTGGATAAGATTAGTACCAATCGGAATAAAATTTTTCAGGTAAGTTCTGAAATCTCCGGTAACGTGTTGCCAAAATACAAAAAGCTGATCGGCAGCCTGTTGCTAGAACTGCTCCCGGCAGGTTCCGTCAGTGGAGCGCCTAAGGAAAAAACCACCCGGATTATTAAAGAGGTAGAGCAGGAGCCTCGTGGATACTATACCGGTGTCTTTGGATATTTTGACGGGAATAACCTGGACAGTTGTGTTAACATTCGGTTTGTTGAACAACACAACGACTCGTTATATTACAGAAGTGGAGGTGGTATTACTGCGCGAAGCAATTGGAAAAGGGAATACGAAGAGGTAATTCAGAAAATTTATGTGCCTATTGTTTGAATCCATATACCTTAATGAAGGCGATTTTCGAAATCTGAAATTCCACCAGGCCCGCATGGCGCATAGTGCAAACCAATTATTTCACAGCCCTCTAAAATGGTCGCTTAAGCAAACTTTGAGCGAAATAGATTTTCCTAAAGCCGGCTTGTATAAAGTTAGAGTGGTTTATAACCGGGAAGTATTGAATATTGACTTTACTCCCTATGTGCCAAGAGAAGTTCGATCGTTAAGGCTTATTGAAATGGATATCGATTATTCTCATAAGTTCGAAAACCGGGAGATGCTAACGGAAGCCCTTAAAAAGCGGGCTGATTGTGATGAGATTATTATTGTAAACGATGGTTTTATAACCGACTCGAGCATCGCAAATCTCATTTTCAAAAAAGAAGATCAGTGGTATACACCCGATACATTTTTGCTGGCAGGAACCATGCGTGCCTGTTTATTAGAAACCGGGCAGTTAAAGACAAGAAAAATTCATGTTGAAGATCTATCGCAATATCAATCATGCAAACTGATTAATGCCATGATTGGGAAGGAAGGCCCCGAAATTCCTATGAATGCCATCCGGTAGTACAACTTTTACTTAGGTTTTCGTTCTAATCCTTAAATTAGGCTATGGAAAGAAGTTTCGTGACAATATTCATATTACTAAGTGTTCAGGTCTCTGCCCAAACATTCAGTACAAAAAACAAAAAAGCTATTGATCTGTATGTCCAGGCTGATAACTACCGCGTGCGCGGCCAGTTTAAGGAAGCGGTGTCGCTCTTACAGCAAGCTCTTGAAAAAGACAAAAAATTTGAAGAAGCGTATTACCGGTTGGCAATAACCTATAAAGGCATGGAAAGCCTTGCGTTATCCGCTTCAACTTTTGAACAAGGCCTTGCGCTTGTTCAGGATGTAGCAAGAAAGAAATCCTATCTCTACGACCTTACGGATATTAATTTGAAGCAGGGAAGTTATGAGAAAGCCCGAAGCTTTGCTGAACAATTTCTTTTGTTGGAGAAATCGGATAAGCGGAAAATAGATAAAGTTTCTTTATGGAAGACTCAGGCGGCTTACGCACTCGCGAATAAAGATGAAGTCGGTAAGTTTATAATTGAGCCGCTTAGTGAAATCGTCAATCAATATCCCATGCAATATTTTCCGGTGGTGACTGGCGATGGTACGCACCTTATATTTACAGCCCGCTTTGGTGGGGCTCGTAACGACAATGAAGATATTGTAATCTCTACACTATCGAATGACGGAAGTTGGGGCGCTCCGGTGTCGATCTCAAAAAATATAAACACAATTCAACGCGAAGGAGCCTGTACGATTTCTGCCGATGGACGGCATTTGATTTTTACAGTATGCGGCAGCAATGGGTGCGATCTTTATGAAAGCCGTAAAAAGGGAAATGAATGGTCTGTTCCAAAAAACCTGGGGCCTACTATTAACAGCCCGGGCTGGGATGCGCAACCTTCA
>JAEUUB010000712.1 GCA_016787745.1 Cyclobacteriaceae bacterium | reverse complement strand
ATTTATCGGTTAATATTTTTCGTGAATTGTAAATAATATTTTTTCCATGCGCCTGCGCACTTCGTTTGTACTGGCAAGGTAGTTATTATTCATTATGCTAAAGATGAATATCTTTCCCTTTTGGGTTATCAGATACCCGCTCAGCGAATGGTTATTACTCAACGTTCCGGTTTTGCCATAAATAAAAGGGGGCTCTTTTTTATACCAATTGCGGATTGTCCCATTTCTTCCGCCCGTTGCCAGTAAACTAAATAAACGATCCTGGGGTACCTGTTGATATATTTTTTCCCACAATTTAACTATCGAACGTGGCGTAAAAAGATTGTATCGGGAAAGTCCCGAGCCATCTACCCAGGCGGGCTCATCGGGGAGGTCTGATAAAAAATTTTGCTGGGCATACCGGATGGCAATCTCCGGTTTTAAAGTGTCACTCAAAACTCCTGCACACTGTAACAACAGCTGCTCTGCAATAAAATTATCGCTGTCCTGCATCATTACTCGATAGAGGCTATCGAGCGGGATGCTCTTAAAAGAAAGCGCCTCAGGGGGCAGAGGAATTGAAACCTCCAGAACCTGTCTTTTCAGGGTGTCGCTTAACAATTCAATAACCAGATCGCTGCTAAAATGGAAAGGAACTTTCCATTTACTACCGGAAGATTTTCCGGGGAAATAAGTTAAGTGATTATTGTCAAGTTCCCGAATTATCTCTTCATAAACATGTTGTTCAGGAGCTTCTGTAAAATGCTGTGTAAAATTTCTCGGGGAGATCGCGAATTGGGTTGCTTTCTTTTCAATCGAAATCAAATTTCCATACATGGGGAATCCCGTTCGCTCAGCGGAGTAGCTGTACGGATAATCATCCCAGGCCCAGCCAGCGCCTAAAACTTCTGTTTTAAAATTTGAGGAAGAAAAATAGAGATCGCTTTCGCTATTGCTAAGAAAGGAATACACCCGATCATTGTTAAATGTATTTGGGTACAAAAAGGACGGATCCCCCATTCCCCAGAGAATTAACGAATCGCCCCGCTTTAAATATTTAAAGGCGGTGGCCGAATCCCCCAGTAACCTAAGCGATGTATAGAAGGTAAAGATTTTTGTATTGGACGCAGGAGTAAAGTATTTATCAGATTGATAGTCAATCAGAAACTTTCCGGAAGAAAGATCATACAGCGCAAAACCGGTATGCTCCTGAAGTTCCTGTTCCGATAGCTTAAGTTCCTTTACAAGCGTACTGCGGGGCGAACAGGCATAACTCAGCAGAGCTATTAAAAGAAAGTAAATACGGGCACTCATTCATCAGGCAAGGTACCGCTCTTTCAATATATGGCAATGATGCGTTTCGTGGCCTGCAATAATAAAACCAAGGGCCATCACCGATAGCTCACTCGTGCCCGATGTTCCTTTGCGCATCAACATCTCAGCGGTAAAGCCCTCGAACAAATCAATGGTAGCGGAACGCACATGCCCCATTTCCGCGGCAATCTTTTGCAAACTTCTTCCCGCGGCATTTGATTGGGGCACATAGGTATTCTCATCAAATGAGGCTAAAGGAGTTTTATCTTTTCGCGCAAAACGCAAGGCGCGGTAGGCAAAAATTCGCTCGGCATCTATCATGTGGCAAAGTACTTCCCGGATTGTCCACTTCTCGGGGGCATACCGGAAATCTGTTTTTTCCTCGGGGATGGCGTGAAGCAATTCAAGCGCGCGATGTCCTGAAATCCGGAGTGCTTGCAGGAGGTCAGTCTCATCAATTTGCTTTACGTAATTCTTATAAAAATTTGGGACGGTTTCCAGATTTAAAAGCATAGGAGTACGTTTTTAGAATTCAGTAAATAGGGTTTCGGGCAAAGACTCATCAACTTTTACATTCGTAGGACCGCCCCCATCTGTACGATCGCCCGAGAGGAGAATGTTCCCGTATTTCTGGTAATTATCCCAGGGTCTTACAAAATTGGGCGCACCTTGTGAGGCATTTGAGTAGTAGGCCCAGTAATGAATTAATTTGTCATGCTTCCCAACGTACAATTTGTATTTGTTTTGAGGGGTAACTCCAACTTCATTAAAAGTGAGTTGCAAGGAGTTGTATTTCTCCCGGGCTACGGTATCCTCTCCCATGTACTTTATAGTTACCCCGCTGTCCTTTAACTTAAAAGGCATCACCAACCAATACGAATCATTTATCCAAATTGATTTTGCTTTGTCGAGTAGTTTTCTGAGACTGTCCGGTTGAGTGATGATAGTTTCTTTAATTTTTACCTTGCCTTCTCCGGTATTTACATTTACCAGATAAATGGTACTATCCGGAGCACTTTCAATTCGAACCTGACCTGTTTGTTTATCCCAGGTCAGATCTCTGCGTCCAAAAAATTTCCAGGAAATAAACCTTGTTTTATCCCAGTTTTCCCGTCCTCCCATAGCATGCATAATGCTGTCGGCTAACTGAATGGCGGCTGGGTCAGATCCTATTTCATCGAATCCCTCGCACGCTGGATTTTGTTCTGCGAGTGTTTTGGTCGATTCTTTTGGCGAACACGATAGCACAATAGCTGCTGAAAGAATAAATAAAATTAATGCTTTCATGGATTGAGTTTTTTGGAATAAGTGAAGGTAGTCAAAAATCCGAGAAGCATGAAGAGGCAGTGGTGTGAAAGGAATATCTTATTTTTTTGATTTCTTTTTATCCCAGGATCGAGCTATTTGATATTTTCCTTGTGAATACTTCATCATGGCATCGCGCGCAAAAATCTCTATGGGAAAAACGGCCAGCGCAATAAAAACCTGAATCATAAATTCTATAACAGGCGAAGTCTTAATCCCGATTAACGAACTTAAA
>JAEUUB010000704.1 GCA_016787745.1 Cyclobacteriaceae bacterium | reverse complement strand
GTCGGTTCCCAAGCCTTTACCGATCTCATGAATGATGTTCGTACTGCCCAATTTCAAAGAAATCCTCCCGGAGCCGGATTCTATGATAATTCCAAGCTTTACCATGCTGAATTCAATTATAATTTCATGAACCAAATTGATTGGGCCGAATTACAACTTGGCGGTAATGTTAGAAGGTACGATTTATTCTCTGACGGCACCGTATTTAACGAAGCTCCAGACGATGGAGTTAACTTCAAGCGAATTGCAATTGATGAGTTTGGGGGCTATGCCCAGATTGCGAAAACATTTGCCGATGCTTTAAAAGTTACCTTCTCTCTTCGCTACGATAAAAATGAGAACTTTGAGGGGCAGGTAACCCCGCGACTTTCTGCTGTTTATTCCGTGCAGGAGAATCATTCTATAAGAGCTTCGTACCAGACAGGATTTAGAAATCCTGACACCCAGGCTCAGTTTATTTATTTTCCCTCGTCCAGCGGTACGTTACTTGGAAGTACGGAAGCAAATGCAGCACGTTATGGCGCACATAACGGAGGCTCATACACAGAGGCTTCCTACAAAGCTTATAGGGCATCAGGCGGTAGTCTTGCAGCGGATGGCACCCCAACCGGAGGAAACACAGCCTTGCTCGTGACCGCAGACATTCCTTATGTGCAACCTGAGAGACTTAAGTCCTACGAAATTGGTTACAAGGGAGTATTTTCAAAGAAACTTTTAGTTGATTTAAATGGATATTACACAACCTATCAGGATTTTATTGGCGGGCAAATAGTTGCCATAAAAGCGCCAACAACGCATCAGGGAAACACAGTACCTGCGGGTAGCCTGTATAGTTTGTATAACAATTCTTTAAAAGATGTTACTTCTTACGGAGCAGGATTAGGAATTACCTATTCCCTACCCCGAAACTTCACTTTAAATGCTAACTACAGTTGGGCAACTTTCGAAGCTGATGAAGATGCTGATTTCCGCGCAGGCTTTAACACCCCTGAAAATAAATTCAGTGTAGGCGTTGGCAATAGAAAAGTTATTGAAAATCTTGGGTTCAATATTAATTTCAGGTGGCAGGAAGGCTTCTTGTGGCAATCCTCCTACGGCATCTGGAACGTACCCGAATTTGGCGTGTTAGATGCCCAAATAAATTACAAGATCTCTGCATTGCGTTCAATGGTAAAAGTGGGTGCAACGAATTTGGGCGGTGGTGATTATCGTACCAATCTGGGGGCGCCTTTCGTTGGCCAGATGTATTACTTATCGCTCACTTTTGACGAGTTCTTAAAATAATCGAAAATAAACTTACAGATATGAAAACACTTAAGTTTCTCTATATACTCCCGCTCGTGCTGCTGATTAGCATTTCGTGTGAGCAAGAAGTGATTACTTTGGAACCACCTCCGGTGATTGAAGTGCCTCCACCAAGTGGAAGCTCCGGGTCAGCAGATTTCACAAAATTTATTACTGTTGGTAATTCCTATGTTGCAGGTATGCAAGGTCAGGCTCTTTTTAATGACGGACAAGTCAACTCTCTGGCTAAGATCATGGCAACTCAATTAGCCTTTGCAGGAGGTACGTCTACCTTCAACCAACCCGACATAAATTCTGTAAATGGATTCAACCCAATCTCTTCGAATGTTGGTGCTGGTGTTATTCTTGGCAGATTGGTTCTCTTCGATCCGGATGGAGCCGGCCCAAGAACCGCTGCTCCTACTCCAGCTAAATTTCCTGGATCTACAGTTACTTGCCCCACTACAGTAACTACACCCGCTTTACCAGCGCCCTATAACACATCCGATTTCCCAACTGCATTTACTGGTAATAAAGCGACTTTAAATAATTTCGGTGTTCCATTAATTTACTTGGCTCAAACTTTAACTCCAGCAACTGGGGGACCCGCTTCGGCAGCAAACCCAGCCTATAGTCCCTTCTACGCAAGGTTTGCTTCAAGTCCGAGCCCCGATGGGGTTACAGGTTCTAGAATAATAACCGATGCAAAAGCTGCAGCAGGCAGTTTCTATTTGATTTGGTTAGGCTTTGATGATGTGCTGTTATATGCGGCTACTGGTGCAGCCAATACGGGGCCTGGTGTTCCTGCAGGTACTTACCCAATGACTTCTACTGCTGCTTTTACAGCTCAACTCAATGCGGCATTGAATGACCCCAGTATCGGGTTGCTAACAGGCACAACTTTCAAAGGTGTGATAGGTAATATTCCAAAGTTTACTGATCTGCCCTATTTTTATACAGTGCCTTGGAATACAATTACTTTAGATGAAGCTACAGCAACATCCCTTACGACAAGTCTGGCAAACAACTATAATGGTTTATTGAATCAATTAGTGGCTGGCTCTGTGATAACTGCAGCAGAAAGAGACAAAAGGAAACTAACCTATGTTGCCGGAAAAAATGGAGTTTTACTAACCGATGAATCGCTAACTGACCTGACTCCATATATGACAGGACCTGCCGCAGCGCTCTTACCATATGCCAGAGCACGTCAGGCTAATTCAACCGACCTGGTACCGTTAGCCACTGGTTCAGTGTTGGGAACCTGCTTTGGTGGAAGCCCTCAAGCCGTATTTGGAGTTAGTTATCCTGTTTCTGATCAGTTTATCCTTACTGCTACTGAGACAACTGAAATCTTAACACGTACTGCAGAATACAATTCAGCAATAGCAACTGCGGTTACAAATAACTCTACAAGACTTGCACTTGCTGATGTCAATAAAGCCTATAGTGATTTTGTAACAGCAAAGGGGGCGCTTATTAATGGAGTTACAATCACGCCCAGTTTTGCTCCCCCAACAGGTGCTTTCTCAGAAGATGGACTTCATCCCAATGCAAGAGGTAATGCATTTACAGCTAACGTGTTTATTGATGCAATTAATGCGAAATTCACAGCTACTGTTCCTAAAGCTGACCTTTCCAAGTATGGGGCTACGGGATTGCCTGTAAATCCATAGTAATCGGATTAATCACATAAAAAGAAGGGGCTGCTAAAAAAGTGCAGCCCTTCTTTTTTGCTCTATTTCTTGATTCAGAAATCGATGTTGATTTTTAAATAAATTGACTTTTCAACATCTCCTTTTTCCTAAAACAACTCCTTTGCAATGCGATAAATAGGGTCTGATTTACCCATAGAATAAAAATGCAGGGTGGGTACTCCCGCCTTAATCAATTC
>JAEUUB010000703.1 GCA_016787745.1 Cyclobacteriaceae bacterium | reverse complement strand
TGAAAGTAATCGCACTATTGTTACGGCAACCATCAACACAATTCCTGCTGCGCCTACTACAACCGGTGCAGCGATTTGTGGAAGTGGAACTGTTACACTCAACGCGGCCGGAGGAACAGCCGGACAATACCGGTGGTACACAGTAGCCACCGGAGGAACAGCTATTGCTGGACAAACTAGTGCCTCCTACACTACCCCTACTTTAACAGGAACAACAAACTATTATATTGCTATCAACAATGGAATTTGTGAAAGTAATCGCACTATTGTTACGGCAACCATCAACACAATTCCTGCTGCGCCTACTACAACCGGTGCAGCGATTTGTGGAAGTGGAACTGTTACGCTCAACGCGGCCGGAGGAACAGCCGGACAATACCGGTGGTACACAGTAGCCACAGGAGGAACTGCTATTGCTGGACAAACTACGGCAACTTACACTACACCTACCTTAACAGGAACGACAAATTATTATGTTACCATTGACAATGGACTTTGTGAAGGGGCCCGAACTATTGTTACAGCAACTATCAATTCGATTCCCACTACACCCTCAACGACAGGAAATGCATCTTGTACCCCTGAAAGTTTAACCCTAAGTGCGAATGGGGGAACGGCAGGACAATATAGATGGTATACGGTGGCGACAGGGGGTATGGCAATTGGCGGGCAAACAAACAATACTTATGCAACTCCCATACTTTCTGCAACTACAACTTTCTACGTTAGTATCAATAACGGGATTTGTGAAAGTGCACGAACGCCCGCTATCGCAACTATAAATTCTACACCGGGTACGCCAACAACAATAGGAAATTTTTCGTGTGGCCCTGGAATCATTACCGTTAGTGCTACCGGAGGAACAGCCGGACAATTCAGATGGTATACCGTAGCAACTGGCGGAACTGCTATTGCCGGGCAGACAAACGACACCTTTACAACACCTCCTTTAACCACAACAACAAGTTATTATGTAGCCCTCAATTATGGAACGTGTGAAGGAGCACGCACAATCGTCACTGCTACGGTTGAGCCAATCCCTGCCCCACCCACAGCAACGGGGAGTAGTATTTGCGGCAATGGTGCGGTTGCACTCCACGCAACTGGAGGTACAGCCGGACAATACAGATGGTACACAACAGCTACCGGAGGAACAGCTATAGCCGGACAAACGAACAGTACATACACAACTTCTGAACTTACAGCAACAACTAGCTATTACGTGAGTATCAATAACGGTGCCTGTGAAAGCAATCGTACAACTGTGACCGCCACCATTAATATGATACCTAACGCTCCAACTGCAACGGGAGATTCTTTGTGTGGTCCGGCTGCATTTACACTTACCGCATCGGGGGGCATAGATGGGCAGTACAGATGGTACACTCAGCCCACAGGCGGTACTGCTATTGCCGGAGAAACAAAGAGTTCCTTTACAACACCGGTTATCTCAACTACCACCAGTTATTATGTAAGCATTAACAACGGTATATGTGAGAGTGCCCGCACAAACGTCACTTCAACAATACTAACCTCAGGATGCAACACTACTCCGCCAACCATTAATGCAGTTCCTTTAGCAACCCTCATTGAAGGAAAAATTACCTTGAATCTTGTGCCCCTGATTACTGCTCCTGGCATCTTGAACATAAGTTCAATAAAAGTAACAAAGCAACCTCGTAGCGGGGCCTTTGCAGAGGTTAACAACGGCATTCTCACAATTAATTATTTGGGTAATCCGTTCTCCGGAAATGATTTGCTAACCATTGAAGCGTGCGATATTGGAAATCTTTGTTCTGAACAAAATTTTCAAATTGAGGTTGCGGGCGATGTTAATATATACAATGGTATTTCACCCAATGGAGATCAAAAGAATGAAATTTTTTACTTGCAATACCTGGGCACAATACCCGATACGGAAAAAAATCTCGTATCCATTTACAATCGTTGGGGAAGCAAAGTTTTTGAGGTAAGTGATTATAATAACACCACTCGCGTCTTCAAAGGATTAGCCGACAGTGGCGAAGAACTTCCTTCAGGTACATATTTTTATAAAATTGTTTTTCTCAATACCGGAGAAAGTAAAACCGGATATCTGGCTTTGAAACGTTAGCTAAGTACTGATTTCTGTTCCAGCACCAGTTTCTTTTCGCGATGTTTTACTACGGTGTTTCCAGAGTACAAAATAATCAAACTTCCTACGGCACATCCACACATTACCGCAACCATAGGCATGGCGGTTTGGTTATGTAAAAAACTTACAAGGGCCGATATAATCCCTCCTGCGCCCAACCGCCAACTACCCATAAGGGCCGATGCACTGCCTGCATTTTTAGTAAAAGGCGCTAAGGAAAGTGCTCCCGAATTTGGCCCAAGCAACCCCTGGCCTGTAAGAAAAACAAACAGAAAGGAAATAAGACCTATTAAGGAAAACCAGTGAAAGTAAACGCCTGTTACAAGTAAAATACCTACAACTCCCTGGTACCAGAGGGTAACCTTAATAATAGCTTCGCTTTTAAATTTCTTTAGCAGAATGTGATTTAATTGTGTGGAGCCAATCATAGCGGAAGCAAGGATGGCAAAGATCCAACCATACTGTGTTTCCGTGACTCCGTAAAGATTCATAAACACATCGGCCGAACCCGCTATGTAAGCAAAGGGTGCCGCAGTGGCTAAACCTCCGGCCAACGTGTAAATAAAAAACTGGGGATTCCTTATCACTGAATAAAAATTGGAAAGCACTGCGCCCGGCTTAAGCGACAGGGTCGGGTCTGCTCCTTTTCCTGCAGGCAGAAAAAAATAAACGGCTACCAAAATCATCAGAGTAATTAGGGCCAATACAATAAATACCGCATGCCAGCCAAACACTGCGGTAACATACGCTCCTACCGTTGGGGCAATCATGGGCGAAACAGCAATCACCAGAATAATTAGGGAAAGAGCTTGTGCCGTTTTAGTAACCGGAAATAGATCGCGCACTAACGCCTGTGCAGCCACTATTCCCGCACAACCACCTATAGCTTGTAAAAACCGCATTACAATTAATGAGTTGACCGACTGCGTAAAAGCGCAACCCACAGAGGCAAGGATGTAAATTATTAGGCCGATGTACAAGGGAGTTTTTCTGCCAAACCTATCAAGCAACGGCCCGTAAACCAACTGACCCAAGGCAATACCAATTAAATAAGCCGTTAACGATAACTGAACCCGATCAATGGTTGTATTCAAATCCGTGGCGATAGCCGGAAACCCCGGCAGATACATATCGATGGAGAAGGGACTGATTGTGGCAAGGGATCCGAGAATCAGAATAATAAAAAAGTAGTATCGATTTTTGTTTGTCATTAATCCGCGCAAAAGTATTGAAATCTCTATACTTTGAAGGGATAAAAACCAGAACGAAGCTGAATAAGTTCTCGAATTCCAGCTAAACAAGGGAAAAAGCAAAAGTGTGGACAAATACAGCCGCCAAAAAGCATGGAATACCTTCCCCTGGTATTATCTTTCGATTTCAAAAACTATTTCTGAATGAAAAAATATTTGCTTTGGGTGGCCGTTGCCTCCTTAACCATTGCTTGCAACCCGGAAAAGAAAGAAACGAACGATGACCAGGTGGCTCCTACGGCTGAAAAAGTTGCTACGGAATTAACGGGAAATCGCATCGATAATTATTATTGGATGAAGCTTTCGGACGAACAGAAGAATGCCGAACAAAAAGATGAGCAAACGCAGAAGGTAATCAATTA
>JAEUUB010000687.1 GCA_016787745.1 Cyclobacteriaceae bacterium | reverse complement strand
TAATTGATTGGCCAATCTGGGCCGAATTGCTTTTGTGTATTCTCATCTTTGAATTAATGGCTCAATACCTGGTTCATTATCTATTACACCGTGTAAAGTGGATGTGGAAGTTTCACATGATTCATCACAGCGATACTCATTTGGATGCAACCTCAGGCACACGTCATCACCCAGGTGATTTTATGATGCGCGAAGTTTTTGCTTTAGGTGCGGTAGTAGTAACAGGCGCACCGGCAGGCTATTATTTCTTTTACAGAATCTGTACCGTTTTCTTTACCTACTTTACGCACGCAAATATCTACCTGCCGACCTGGATCGATAAA
The DNA here is from genome assembly GCA_016787745.1 of Cyclobacteriaceae bacterium. Lineage (GTDB taxonomy): Bacteria > Bacteroidota > Bacteroidia > Cytophagales > Cyclobacteriaceae > ELB16-189. The sequence goes on along the minus strand of JAEUUB010000687.1, from coordinate 7,066 downwards.
CCATTAAGTTATATTTTCATCACACCTAATGTTCATAAGTTTCATCATCACTTTGAGCGCCCCTGGACGGACACGAACTTCGGAAACATCTTTTCCATTTGGGATCGCCTCTTTGGCACATTTGTGTATGACGATCCCAGAAAAATTAAATATGGATTGGATGTGTTGGACAGTTCAAAGGATGAAAACATAGGGTATCAACTAAAATTACCTTTTAACAAGTCAGTAAAGACTGATTATTGAGCCCGTCTAAAGATTTTTATCGATTCTAAAAAACATTATCTTGCAAGCTTGATGTAAGGATTAATGAAGATTTTAACAATTTTAATAGTGACGTTGTTGACTTTTTCAGGATTGTCAACACATGCTGCCGAATTTTATAGAAAGCAAACGGGTACGACCACAATAGCTAATGGAAGTACGGTAACAAATGTTAGCATTTCGGGCGTGGATATGTCTCAATCTTTTCTGGTATTTTCTTCAACAATTGACAATGCTTTACCTGAAAATTTTCAGGTGGGCGGCAGAATCAATAACTCCACTACATTAACTTTTGAGCGAACCGGAAATACGGGTGTGGTAACCATCAAATGGCAGGTTTTTGAGTTTGAGGGTGGGGTGTTTGTTCAACATGGCTCCGCTACTAATATAGCTCGAAACACGAATGTGAACGTGTCTATCAATTGCGTTGATCTGACTAAAAGTTTTGTCTTGATCTCGGCCCGAAAAAGCGGAGGTCAATTTGGGAATGATGATGGAATAACGGCTAATCTTACAACCTCCACTAATCTTCAACTTTTCATTACGGGCACAGCCGGAGCCAACATGGAGGAAGCCTATTGGCAGGTAATCGAATATCAGGCTGCAACCGTAAAGAAAGTCACAGCTACCTTAAATGCAGGATCAACCTCTACTACATCAACCATCACTCCGGCCGTTAGCAATTTAGCTAAAGCTTTTGTAGTAAGCAATCATGGTGTTAGTGGTGATGTTAGTTCGGATGATTTACCAAGAACCGAATTGACCAACACAACCACGGTAACGTATACTCGGGTAGGAACAACCGAAACCATGAACTTTGTTACTTACGTAATTGAGTTTACCGATCAATCAACAGTAACACGCGGAAATCAGGCGTTTGCTGCGGCCTCGGTTTCTCAAAATGTTACAATTGCTGCGGGTGCTTCCTCGGGTGTATTTGGCCCCGGAAACTTCGGACGCCAAGGCAGTACAAGTTTCGCAACCGATGATAACCCTGGCCACAATTGGTTTACCTACGAAATTACGAGCGGAACGAATTTGCAAATTCAACGGGCTGTAGGTACCGGTTCCACAGCTAATGCGCCTTGGCAAATTGTAACTTTTGAAGACACAGGACTACAGCAAAATACATTTTATTCAAGAGCTTCGGGGGCTTGGGAAGCGAATACTACATGGTCGTTTACACCCAATGGATCAAGTGGTGCAGTGCCCACAGGAGTTTACCCAAGGCGAAGCAACAATGTGGTGATACAATCCGGGCACACCGTAACGATTGATAATGTTAATGATAACGGCCCGTGCCCACTTTCTCCAGATGGATTAGGATTACCTAACGTAGGACCATTTATTTCTTCAAATATTTCCATGCTGTACCATACAGGCGATATTACTATTGCAGGAACCTTGAACGTAACAGGTATGGAAATGATGGTAAGCGGTTATACTCGTATTCTACCAGGAGGTACATTCAGTTTGGGTTCGTACTTAGTAAATGTAGGATATCTTGAGGCCGATGCCGCTTCAACTCTAAGTATGTTAGACGATTTTGTGATTACAGGAAGCAGCACTACCATTATTAATACCAATGCAACTTCAGCAGATGATATTATTGTTGATCATACTAATGCTACTCTTTGTGGAACCGGAACGGCTACCCTACAAAACGGTAGTGGTAGCTCATTAACCTACACCAATGGAGCAACTGTTAACCAAATTTGTACCTCTTTTACGATTAATTGCACAGGGGTTGGTTGCACCGGGTTTCCTGTAGTAGGAACTAATCCGGTTATCTTAGGTAATAGTGGTCCGGGGGGTGTAGGCAGTTCTACAGGGTCATCAGCTTTAAAACTATGGTTTAAGTCCGACAATGGACTTAGTGTTACTGGATCAAGTGTTGATAGTTGGGTGAATTCTGCAGGTATTTCCGCATTAGACATGAGTGAGGCGGGGGCTCAGCGGCCTACTCGTGTTTCAAACGTATTAAATGGCTTTAGCGAGGTTAGCTTTAGTGGTTCAAACAGACTTAGGACGGGATTAACTTTAACCACGTCAAATTTCGTTAATAATCAGGCTTCGTCTTTTGTTGTTGCTCGGGCTGATAACACCACTCAAACTAGTTCTGTTTATCTAACCGATCCCTTGGAAGTCAATAGATTCTCCAATCATATTCCTTGGTCGGGAACGGTATATTATGATATTGGAAATTGTTGTGGGAATGATGCAAGACTTGATGTGGGTGGCTTAACTGGCTTAACAGGATACTCAATTTGGACATATGACGCGGAGCCAACAACAGGTAAACAGTTATATAGAAATGGCACATTACTATTAAGCAGGGCAAACACATCAACCTATACAAGTCATGCTACACACAGGTTTAATCTAGGAGGAAACACAACGGGATCAAATGGATTTCAAGGAGACGTTACTGAATTGGTAATATTTAATTCCAGAGTAAACATGGCTCAACGAATCCTGGTTGACAATTATTTATCGGCTAAATACAATCTCCCCCTCACAGCAAATGATATTTACACGATGGATGATTTAGGCAATGGTAATTTTGATTTTGATGTGGCAGGCATTGGTCAGGCAAGTGATGGGTCCAATCATAAAGATTCGCAGGGTAGCAGCAAAGTAAGAATTTGGAATCCAAGCAACTTGGGTAACGGGGAATTTCTGATTTGGGGAAACAATAGTTTAAATTTCTCTGGTGGAAATACGACTGATGTAGACAATGTGATTATTCAGGAAAGAATTAACAGAGTGTGGCGGGTGAGCGAAGTGGGAGATGTCGGAACAACAACCCTCTCCGTCAATATGAGTGGAATCCTGGGAAGTGCCCTTGGAAGTAATTTAAGGCTATTGATTGATCGTGATGGAGATGGATTTGCTGATAATGATGTGACTCCCATTGCCGGATCTTTTTCTGGAGGAATTGTTACATTCTCTGGCGTTAACCTTCAGAATGGTGATCGCTTTACAATTGGAAATACAAACTTTGCATTGCCCTTGCCCATTCAGTTGATAAGTTTTGATGCAATTGCTCAACAGAGTGAAGTAAATTTAAAATGGAGCACCGCTTCCGAGCTAAACAATGACTTTTTTACCATTCAGCGTTCGCGAGATGCGGAAAGCTGGCAGGACGTAACCAAGGTGAAGGGGGCTGGGACTGTGAATGGCAGAACCGATTATGAAACCACAGACGGACTTCCGTTTGATGGCATTTCTTACTACCGATTAAAGCAAACCGATTACGATAAGCAATATTCATTTTCTCCCGTAAGGCGTGTTGAACTTACTACCGAGTTTCAATTGAAAGTATATCCTAATCCTTCCAAAGGAATATTTACGGTTTCCACGGGTTTTGAAATAGGGTTGGATAATATCCGCCTCTTTAACTTAGTAGGGCAAGTCATTCCTGTTCAACTTCAATCCGATCAAACCTCAACTACATTAACCTCGCAATCGCTGGCGTCAGGTATTTATATTTTGCAGGTAAGCAAGGGCAATTGGAGAAAATCCGTTCGGGTAATTATCGAGTAATTTACTTTTGGCTTACAGCAATGGGTGCACTCAAACACGCATCCGGAATGTTAAATGCATCGGTAAGAGGCACCGCATCCTGTCGTATCTCCCAACAAAGTTGGTTCACCAATTTTCGAATCGCTTTTGTTTTGCTTCCCTCCATATAACCTTGTTCCAGGTACCAGCCTTTATTTTTGTCTATTTGTGAAAGTGCAAACAGATCACACAACTTCTTTAACACCATTTTACAGCCGACATCTTTTGTAGCTTCCACCTGCCGGATAAATTGTTCAAGAATGATCCGTTCAATGTAAGCGAACCCAACCTGTACTAAATGATGCTGGCAAACATTAAACGCATCAAAGGAATCCATTCCGCTGTCTATGTGTCGCTTTAAGCGTTTTGCTGCAGAGGTTAAAATATCCCGCTCCCGGAAGGTGAATGCATTTAAGTGGAATTCAGAATCAAGGAGATGTTCTTCATCAGTGCTGCGTGTAATAATCGGATTCATTTCCGTTATCGTGGTTTTTGCCTGATCGGCCACATAATTTAAAATAGTAAATACGTTCATGTTACTGAACTCTTGCCTGAACTCGGTTAATCGACTCTTGGCAACCAATTGCATCAGTACGGTATTGTCCCCCTCGAAGGTGGTGTAAACATCCGTGTCATTTTTAAGAACCTCTATGCGGTTTTCGGATAAATATCCTTTGCCCCCACAACATTCACGGCACTCCTGCAAGGTGGTAGTTGTATTCCAGGTGGCAAATGATTTTAAACCGGCAGCAAGCGCTTCAATCTCCTGCATGTCTTCTTCCTTCCTGGCAAGGAAACGTTGAGTAAGATACTCTAGCGAAAAATGTAAAGCGTACGCATTGGCAAGTAAAGGCATCAATCTTTTCTGATGGGTCCTATAGTTGAGTATGGGTACTTCCGTTCCTCCTTCGGGTCCAAATTGCCTGCGCTGATCACCATAGCGAATAGCAATGGTAAGCCCCGATTTGGAAGCAGAATTACCTGAGCGCGGAATTCCGATTCTTCCACCCACCAGGGTGCCCAGCATGGTAAAAAATCTTCGGTTGTCACTGGCGATTGGGCTTTCAAATTTTCCTTCGTCATTCACAGAAGTAAATCGATCAAGCAGGTTTTCCTTTGGTACGATAACGTGATCAAAATATATGACTCCGTTATCCACTCCGTTTAAACCCATCTTTCGGCCGCAATCTTTAATGGTGATACCGGGAAGTACTTTTCCTTTTTTATCCCGCAAAGGAACAACCAGGGCAGAGACCCCATAGTCCTTGCCGTCTAAAATTAATTTAGCAAACACCGTAGCCATTTGCCCGTGCTGTGCGGCATTGCCGATGTACTCTTTCCGGGCATATTCGTGGGGTGTATGTATTTTAAATGTTTTGGTCTGATGGTTATAGGTAGCCGTGGTTTCAATACCTTTCACATTGGATCCATGATTGGTTTCCGTCATTGCGAAACAACCCGGCAATTCTAACGTGCCAATATCCTTCAAATACTTTGCGTGATGTTTTTCGGTACCAAGCAGATAAACACTCATGCCCCATAACCCGAACTGTACACCAAACTTGATTACCATGCTTAAGTCATGATAGCTTAATGTTTCCATGATCGCGAAGTATGCGGCCATGTCGTTTTGTCCACCAAACTCTTTCGGATAGGCCATGGAACCGTATCCTTGCTCGGCCAAAAACTTGCACCATTGTAAGACTCGCTTTCTATATAAATCAAGATCCCCCGGACTTACATAACCAAATTCAGGATCGGATAAAAGTGTTTTAACTTTTCGGATGAGATCGGAATGCTTACCATCCAGGATTTTAGTTAATTCCCGTACGTTAAAATTCTGTTCAGTGGCCTGTTCTGAAGTTATCGTTTTCCGGCCCTTTTGAAAATTAAAGATTGCTTCATGGCTGATGAGACCGAGTATAGATTCAATTTTTGAAAGCGAAGGTCTGGCTTGTAAGAGTGTATCGCTGATGGTTCCGTCCCCCTGTAAACTAGCCAGTCGTATACCTAGATTAACCAGTGTCTCATTTTTGTTCTTTGGATCTGCAACTTGCTGAATTGCAGACCGCCAGTTCATCAGTTCATCGGGTGTAGGGGGTGTAGTTGGGTTTAGTTGTGATAACAACATTTCTTTTTCAGAAGCGGTTAACCAATGCTGACTATTGATTAATCCTTCGAGAGTGGAAATCTCACTAGGTGTTAATATGGCGTCTGACCATACCGTATAAAGTATGGGGATAAAGACCAATAACTTAGGATTGGCCTTTACAAGATCAGATTCAAGCATAGTGTGTAAAAATGGTGTGTTATAAAAATAGCGATTTTAAGCCCAGCTTTAACAAGTTTGTTCAAACCATGGCTCTGCTGATTCTTGTGTTTGAAAGCTCAGTTTTCCACTTCTACCCCCAACCCACTGATTAAATACGGACGCTCAGTTTCGAATGTTAAATTAAAAATACCTTTTAAACCTGTATCGGTTGAGAGCACCATTTCCGTTTTGTTGTCTTTTGATTTTATTGAGGTAATCTTGCTACCAGCAAAATCATTGTGTAATCGATCGAACATTTTTGTCTTGGCTTCCAGATTGCTGACCTTGCTGTCAGAACTACTTTGGGAGGACTGACCATCCACCTGAACAGTGGCTTTCATGGGGCGATCGATTAATGCCTGCGAATAATTCTCTTGAATAAACTTTTTCCAAATCTCGCGATCATCAGAATTAATTGCGGAACTCATGGCTCGAGCTCGTTTTTCCATGATGCTTTCTTTTGATTCCTGTATAAAGGCAACCGTTGCGAAGGCTACCCATAGTCCAATACCGATTCGTCTTATTTTATTCATAATATTTTGTGAGTTGTTTGTGTAGGATGCGGATTTGTAAAATTTAGTTTCAAATAACTCCACCCCGTTTAGATATCAGGAATGAGTTTTTTTTGGTAAATCCTTACATCCCCGTATTTAAATGTTTACAATTTTATTAGAATTTCTTATATTTCTATTCACTAAACCCTTCAAACATGAATTTTAAACCCGACATCAAGAGCAAAGAAGAGTTAAAAGCTGGTCAGCCAAAGTATGAATCGATTGTGAAATACATGGTTCAGCAACACAATCTTGTTACTGTGCGGCCCGATCAATCCATTAATGAAGTGATTAATATTTTTATTGAGAAGAGAATTTCAGGGGCACCTGTTTTGGATCAGAACAAGAAATTAATAGGTATAATCTCGGAACGTGA
>JAEUUB010000682.1 GCA_016787745.1 Cyclobacteriaceae bacterium | reverse complement strand
TTGGTTAGTCCGTAAAGCAACAATTTATTTTCTGCCGCTTTCAAGATGGATTCGTAATTACTGGCCTTGCCCAATTTTTCATATTGAGCTTTTGATAGTAGGTATTCACGTTCAAGGATCAATAAATTTTCGCTATACACTTCATAGAGCGGTTCTCCCTTCTTTACTTCGCGGCCCTCTTCACGCACATAAAGCTTTTCAATTCGTCCGGCAACCCGGGCACTGATTACCTCTGTGAGATTTTCATTTGCAACCAGTCGTGCATTTACTGCCAGCACTTGCCCAATATCGCCTTCCTTTACCACTTCCGTAGAGATATTTGCCAATCGGATTTGAGTATCCGATAGCATGAGTGACGAACTATTGACAACGGCCATCGGTTGAGCCGAATGCTCCATACCTTCCATAGCAGAGTCCTTCTGTTGAGTGCACCCTACCAACATACTTGATAAAATCAGAATTGAAATACGCTTCATACTAGTTAGCAATTTTTACAAAACCTTCACTGTCTACCAAATACTGGGCGTTACTCGCCACTTCATCACCGCTCATAAGTCCCCTGGTAATCTCAATAAAATCTTCTGCCCGACTTCCTGTTTCTACTTGTCTCGCCTTAAACTGTCCGCGTTCTTTTACAAACACAACCTGATTGATACCTAAATCCATAACAGCAGTTTTAGGATACCACAAACTCTCTTTCGTTTTAGTTAGCACTGTACCTTTTATCAATTGACCAATTAATAAATTATCTCCTTTATAGTAAGAACGAATTTGAATAAAATCCTGAGTCTGATCAGTAAAAGGTTCAACGAAATCAATTTTAGCCACGCTCTTTTTTCCATGGATAGACAATTCAATCGCATCATTTTTCTTAAGATTGAAAGCCTCTTTTGCAGGAATATTGAATTCAATCCAAATTGAATTGGCATTGACCACTTTAAAAAGTGTTTGCCCATTGCTTACATAGTTGCCTTCGCGTAATAAGCTACTCTCTGCAGAAATTGGATTTGACTCTTTTGATTGTTGGGAAACAACTTTCATTCCCATTCCTTCACCTGACCCAGAAGTTGACGAAGTATTGAGTGGGGCTTGTGGCGCTTCTGAATTTAAAATCAGATAGCCATCATACGGACTGTACATAGAAAATGTGTTTAATACTTCTTTACTTTCTTCCAGGTTTTTAATTTGACCTTCAGTAGCACCAAGAAGTACAAGTTTTCGGGTGGCAGCTTCAATCATGGATTTATTTTCTGAATCGTTTTGCCATAAATACACGAGTTCGCGTTGTGCATTTATTAGTTCAGGACTATACACCTCCGCGATCTTCATCCCTTTGGTCACGCGTTGATAATTATACTTTAAATAAACTTTTTCTAACCGTCCACCAATCCGTGCAGGAATCGTGTAAATGTTTCGGGTGTCATAGGCTACAATTCCCAACAGCTCTTTAGATAGGGTGGCTGATCGGTATTCGCCCTTCACTGTCTTGATGGAAGCTGTGATCGTTTCATTGGGTGATTTGATCAGTTTAGCTAGATCTTCCGTAATCTTCACTTCCTCGCCTGCTTTCGATTTTCGAACCAGATCCATTCCGCAAACCGGACAAGTTCCGGGTCTGTCAGTTAATACTGTGGGATGCATAGGACAGGTGTAAGTCTCTGCATGATCAAGTGTGCTGTCTTTCGAATTGCACGCTATTACGATACCTATCAGCATTATTAAACTAAAAGTTGAAAGTTGAAAGCTGAAAGCGTTGATAACACTTTGAACTTTAAACTTTAAGCCTTGATCAGATTGATTATTTTTCAATTTCCTTTTCATATCGTACAATCATTGAATAGTAATTCTGCAACTTTTCCAAATATTCTAACTCCGCCATATTCCAGGCTTCCCACCCATCAATAACAATCGGAAGTTGTTCCCGATTCTCCTCATAAGCCAGCATGACGGTTTCGTAATTCTTTCGTAAGGCCGGAATAATTTTAGTCTGATAATTAGCGAGTTGCTGTTGCATTCGTTTTAGCTGAGTAGCAATTCCGATCAACATACCTTTA
>JAEUUB010000941.1 GCA_016787745.1 Cyclobacteriaceae bacterium | reverse complement strand
TTCCGGATCCAGATTTAAGCCCTCCAATACGTTAGGCGCTTTCCACCACAGGTTACGTCCTGATACAGAGAAGCGGGCTGATCCGAAAGGAGTTTTGCTTAGAACATTCTTAGGAAGGCTATAGCCTAAAGAAATTTCGCGCAGACGAATAGTAGTTCCGTCATAAATGCTTACTTCATCGGCACCGTAGGCTCCAAAACCATCACTGAAGTGGTAGTCAAAAGCACTTACACCGGTTGAGTTAGGAATTTTCTGACCGTTTTCATCCAGAATCGCAACCCCTACAGAATTGCCATTGGCATCCGTAGTGAAGTCTGCCGGATCACCATAAACACCTGGCGTAACGCGTAAGCCTTCACGATCTAATTGCGATGCTAACTGACCACGCAAGAATAGGGATGCAGCTGTAACCGAGTAAAAGTCACCACCTTGCTTCCAGTCCAAAAGGGCAGAAAGTGTAATACCTTTCCACATAAATGTGTTTGTGATACCTAGCGTGAAATCAGGAAGCGGATTTCCAATAATGCCTGCATCCGGATATACGTAAGGAAGACCTGTCGCTTCCTGAATCAACAAATTACCTTCTTCATCACGGGCATTGCTGGTTCCGTAAATCTGGGCGTAAGGCTGGCCCTTGCGGTGCACATTCTGAAGCACCCCGCTATTACCACCACCAACGCCACCAATCAACAACTCACCGGCAGGACCGGCATCCAATACTTCCGAGCGAATCCGAGTGTAGGCAACATTGACATCCCACTCAAAGCCGTTGGTAAGTTTCAAAACGGTACCTGTTAAGCCAATTTCCCAACCCCGGTTTTCAATCTCACCCACGTTAGTAATGGCCGAAGTAAAGCCTGAAGAAGGCGATACACGCACAGGAATGATCTGGTCTAAGGAGTTACGCTTGAACCAGGTAATATCCAATCCAATACGGTCGTTCTTAGAACGGAATTCACCACCAAATTCAAGTTCCTTGGTAGTTTCATTTACAAGATCAAGGTTACCTACAGTGTTACCCAAGGTAGCTCTGCGGTAGGTGCCTTGAGAGAATCCACCGTTTAATGGAGTAGTTACGGAATACGTTGTATTAGTCAGATAAGGGTCCGCTTCGCGACCTACAATCGTATAGGCAGCACGCACCTTAGCTAAACTAAAGATATTATCCAAGGCATCGGTAGCATCGGTAATTACAAAAGACAAACTGGCTCCCGGATAGAAGAAACTTCTGTTTTGCTCAGGCAACGTAGAGGCCCAGTCATTTCTCATAACAATACTTAAGTTCAGGAACTTCTTATAAGAGAATGAAAGATCCGCGTAGGCACCAATCAATCTTCTTAAGCGCTTATAGTCTATCAGGTTGATTTGCGTAGAAGTATTGCGCAAGGTATAAAGACCGGGCACAATGAAATCGGTTCCTTGATCCGCATTGGTTGAATACTCACGCTGGTTGGCGTTTCCTCCAAAAATTCCACGGAATGAAAGATCTTCGTTAATATCTTTCGTAACGGTGAAAATCAGGTTATAGTCCATTTCCAGGTTTGTAAGATCCTGTAAGAAAATCTGACCGGCAGGGATGGACGTACCACCTTTACGAGTAACGCTTCTGCGAGATTCTGAATACGTGTTAACACCACCCTTGAAGGTAACGTTCAACCAATCCTGAATGTCATAACCAAAAGTCATGTTTCCATAAGCCCGGTTTACATTGCTATTATACAAGTTGTACTTCGCTGTCCAGAGTGGGTTATCCAAGGCCCGGTAAAACACGTTGTTTCCATTAATAGGGTTTTCTGATGGGTATGGAATACCTTCGGGATTGCTCGAGTTCAAATCGTAGTTTCTGGGTAGATAGAACAAACGAGAGAACAACGAACCTTCCGATCCACCGGAGTAGTCAGAATAAATAGAAGGACCCACGTTTGGTGTTTGCTGAGTCGTGTTTACATAGGTCATAGATCCAGAAATGAACAATCCGTTGTCCAATTGACCGGAACCACCAAAGTTGATGCTGGTACGGCCGGCTTCCGAATTAGGCACGATACCTTCATTTTGCATTCTTGAAACCCCACCGCTAACGGCTACTTTATCGTTGCTGCT
>JAEUUB010000536.1 GCA_016787745.1 Cyclobacteriaceae bacterium | reverse complement strand
CGTGCTAAAGTGGCGGTTGAATCATATGATGATCGTATCGATCCGGTTGGGGCTTGTGTGGGGATGAAAGGATCCCGTATCCACGCTATTGTACGCGAACTTCAAAATGAAAACATCGATGTAATCAACTACACCGAAAATCTTGAACTCTATATTCAACGGGCATTAAGTCCTGCCAAAATTGTGAGCATCAAAATTGATAAAGAAAATAGTCGGGTAGCCGTTTATCTAAAACCCGATCAGGTTTCGCTGGCCATTGGTAAAGGCGGCTTGAATATTAAACTGGCAAGTCGTTTAGTTGGAATGGAGATTGATGTGTTTAGAGAAAATGATGGCCAGCAAGAAGAAGATGTTGACTTGGATGAGTTTAGCGATGAAATTGAAAGTTGGGTTATTGACGAACTTAAGCGCATTGGGTTGGATTCAGCAAAAAGTGTGTTGAGTTTAAATAAAGAAGAACTGGTGCGAAGAACGGATCTTGAAGAAGAAACGGTAGAAGGTGTTTTTGCTGTTTTGAAAAAGGAGTTCGAGTAAGGTTTAACCTGTAATTAATAAAGTAAAATAATTTAAATAGCGATATTTGAGCATGGCAGAAGAAAAGACGATACGGCTTGGACAGGCATCTCGCAAACTCAATGTGGGTCATAATACTATTTTGGATTTTTTGGCCGAAAAAGGGTTTGATGTAGAGAATAATCCGAATGCCAAGCTTACTTCCGAGCAGTTTGCCATGCTTTCCAAGGAGTATGCCTCATCAGCCTCGGAAAAGGCGGAAGCATCGGGGCTTACCATTGGGGTAAAACATATCGACCCAACACCGGTTAAATCCGAACCCGAAGTTCACCGCAAGAAGAAAGAGGAAGAAGAAAGCGTCCTTATTAAAAATCTTGGCTCGAAGGATATTGTAAAGCCGAAAGAAGAACCCAAACCAGAAAAGGTAGAATTGGAAAAACCTAAGCTGGAAGGATTTAAAGTAGTTGGGAAGATTGATCTTGAAAAAAAGAAACCGAAGAAAGAAGTTGAAGAAAGTAAACAGTCTGAAAAAGCAGAATTAAAAGAGGCCGTAAAAGAGACTCCTGTTGAAAAGCCTGCTGAACAGGAATTGGAGCTTATTAAAGCCCGGGCTGGCAAACTGCAGGGATTGAAAGTTGTTGATAAGATTGAGTTGCCTGCCGAAAAGAAAAAAGAACAACCCGTTGCTTCTTCTGATCTTAGTAAAACTGCGGGCCAAAAACGACCACGCAAAAGATTGCCTAACGCAAATGAAGGCAACCGTGGTCCAGGCCCCGGTCATCGGTCACAACCACAGAGACCGTTTGCGCCCCGTCAACAAAAGGCAGAGCCAACCGATAAGGAAATTCAGGATCAGATTCGGGCCACCTTGGCCAAGTTAAGTGGCAACACTAAAAAAACTTCGGGAGCCAAGTACCGCAAAGAAAAACGTCAGGCCATATCCGATGCCGAAGAAGAGCGTTTGTTGCAGGAGCAGGAGTCGTCCAAAATTTTAAAGGTAACCGAATTCATTTCTGCCAATGACCTGGCATCCATGATGAACGTTTCGGTAAACGATGTTATCTCTACCTGTATGGGGCTTGGTATGTTCGTTTCGATCAACCAGCGCCTCGATGCAGAAGCCATTACAGTAATTGCCGATGAGTTCGGGTACGATGTACAATTCACCTCTTCCACAGAGGAAGAACAGTTGGAAGAGCAGGAAGAGGAAGCAGAAGTTGATCTGAAAGAGCGCGCGCCCATCGTTACCATTATGGGTCACGTAGATCATGGTAAAACTTCTTTGCTCGACTACATACGCAAAACAAAAGTTACCGCCTCAGAAGCTGGTGGAATCACCCAGCACATTGGCGCATACGATGTAACGACCAAGAACGGTAATAAAATTGCCTTTCTGGATACACCCGGTCACGAAGCCTTTACCGCCATGCGTGCGCGAGGTGCAAAACTTACTGACATTGCCATTATTGTGGTGGCGGCCGATGATGATGTAATGCCTCAAACCAAAGAAGCGATTAATCATGCACAGGTTGCGGGCGTTCCGATCATTATCGCCATTAACAAAATAGATAAGCCGGGGGCTAATCCCGAAAAGGTAAAAGAGTCGCTTTCTAAAATCAATATTCTGGTTGAGGATTGGGGCGGAAAATATCAGTGCCAGGCAATCTCTGCTAAAAATGGTCAGGGGATTGACGAACTGTTGGAAAAAGTTTTATTGGAGGCGGAACTCCTGAACTTAAAAGCCAATCCGGATAAAGCCGCCATTGGTTCTATCATTGAAGCCTCGCTGGACAAGGGTCGTGGTTATGTAACAACGCTTATGGTGCAAGCGGGCACGTTAAAAGTGGGTGATATCATGGTTGCGGGGTCCAACCATGGCCGGGTAAAAGCCATGTTTGATGATACGGGTAGTCGTGTAAGTGAAGCGGGTCCCTCCACTCCGGTGCAGGTATTAGGTTTAGACGGAGCGCCACAAGCGGGAGAAAAATTTCAGGTGATGGAAAGTGACCGCGAAGCACGGGAGTTGGCGAATAAGCGAAGTCAGATTTTACGCGAGCAGAGCATTCGTACCAAAAAGCATATTACCCTGGATGAGATTGGAAGACGCTTAGCGATTGGTTCGTTCAAACAATTGAATGTAATTGTAAAGGGAGATGTGGATGGATCAGTAGAAGCGTTGTCGGACTCCTTGTTAAAACTTTCTACACAAAAGGTAGAAGTAAGCATAATTCACAAGGGGGTAGGTCAGATTTCAGAATCGGATGTGTTGTTAGCCTCCGCTTCCGATGCCATTATTATCGGCTTCCAGGTAAGGCCTTCTTCTTCGGCCCGCAAACTTGCCGATAACGAGGAAATTGAAATTCGTCTTTATTCAATCATTTACGATGCCATCGATGAAATCAAGGCTGCCATGGAAGGTATGCTAGAGAAAGAGATGGAAGAAGTGATTGTAGGAAATGCCGAGGTTCGCAATGTATTTAAGATCTCCAAAGTGGGAACGGTAGCCGGATGTATGGTAACCGATGGGTATATCAAACGCAGCAACCCTATCCGGTTAATCCGCGATGGTATTGTGGTTTACTCCGGTGAGATGACTGCTCTGAAGAGATTTAAAGATGATGCTGCTGAAGTGAAGGCTGGATTTGATTGCGGTATCAGCATTAAAAATCTTGCCGACATTAACGAAGGCGATGTGATTGAAAGCTACGAGAATCGCGAAGTGAAAAAAGCCAAAGCATAACTCATGCAGGCACACGCCCTTTTTAATACAAAAGGCCTGACCGACAAATCGATCAGGCCTTTTTCTTTGCTTCAACCTTCTTTACTTATTAAATGCATCCTGCACACTGGGAGCATTCTCAGATCCTGCGGCTGCTTCAAAGCCCTTCTTCACACTGAAATCTTCACCCCCACCAAACATGTTAAGTGCCATGCTCTTAAAGTAACCCCGCACATACGTGTTGTACACTTTTACAGTTTCATTATAGCGCTGACGAGCCACATTTATTCGGTTCTCCGTTCCTTCCAATTGAGATTGAAGCTCCTGGAAATTTTCTGTTGACCGAATTTGCGGATAGGCCTCAAAAGCCAGATTGATGGCTGTGTTTATTTTCCTTCCTGCTATCTCAAGATCCTCTGGCGTTTTTGCATTAACAATCCCTGCCCGGGCCTGGGTAACAGCTGTCAAAATTCCTCTTTCATTTTCGGCCGCTTCTTTTACGGTAGCCACCAAATTAGGAATCAAATCGGCTCTGCGCTGATACGTTGCCTGCACATTGCTGAAGGCTTCATTAACACTTTCCTGAGATTGAATCGCGCTATCATATACGCCCGTTCCCCACATAAAAAAGCCGCCAACAAACACTACGATAATTCCAACGATTACTAAAGTTGTGATTAATCCTTTGCTCATATTTTTAAATTATTTGGCTCAAAGCTACGTATTTACAAACAATAGTCTCAATGGAAGCAGCTTGTCAGCTTCATTTTCCGGGCAGAATTCTTTCAAAAATCAAGCCTAATCTGGCTTTTCGAAAGCATAATTTACTCCTGTAAATTAATTCTGTTGAGAAGGAAGGGCATTGCTGAATACCCTTCCTTGCTATCTCTTCGATAAAAGTCAGGAGACGAGGCTCTTCTCCATTAAAAACTCCGCTATTTGTACCGCGTTTGTGGCTGCGCCTTTTCTAAGGTTATCTGAAACCACCCACATGTTTAAGGTGTTAGGTTGTGATTCGTCTCTGCGCAAACGACCTACAAACACTTCATCTTTCCCTTGCGAATTGATGGGCATGGGATACACGTTGTTCTTCACATCGTCCTGAACGATAACACCCGGAGCATTTTCCAAAATCTGGCGAACCTCCTTCAAATCAAAATCAGTATGGAACTCTACATTTATTGCTTCCGAGTGACCGCCCATGGTGGGTATTCTTACCGTGGTAGAAGTAACTCCAATGGAAGTATCGCCAAGAATTTTATGCGTTTCATTCACCATCTTCATTTCTTCTTTCGTGTAGCCGTTGTCTAAAAACGAATCGATATGGGGCAATGCATTCATGTCAATCTTATGCGGATAAACTTTCATGCCATTGACAACGCCCTGGCGCTCATCCATCATTTGCCTTACTGCATCTTTACCGGTGCCGGTAACGGATTGATAGGTAGATACCACAATGCGTTTTATGTTGTATCGCTTATGAAGCGGAGCTAACGCTATTACCATTTGAATAGTGGAGCAGTTAGGATTGGCAATGATCAGGTCCTCGCTGGTTAGCACATGGCCGTTAATTTCCGGAACAATCAGTTTTTTGGTTGGATCCATTCGCCAAGCGGAAGAGTTATCGATTACAATGGTTCCTTTGGCCGCAAACTTAGGCGCC
The DNA here is from genome assembly GCA_016787745.1 of Cyclobacteriaceae bacterium. Lineage (GTDB taxonomy): Bacteria > Bacteroidota > Bacteroidia > Cytophagales > Cyclobacteriaceae > ELB16-189. The sequence continues at coordinate 15,173 of JAEUUB010000536.1, read as the reverse complement.
CAATCCAGCGAGGTGCCGCCACCCGCAGAGAATATAGCCACGTCCGGAGCCAGGGATACCACCTCTTCCATACTTTTAATAGTGTATTCCTTGCCCTTAAATTTTATCTTCTGACCCACTGATTTCTCAGAGGCTACTAAAAACAATTCATCAAATTCTACCTGGCGCTCTTCGAGCACTTTGAGGATTTCCTGGCCCACCAGGCCGGTTGATCCCACTACTGCTAATCTCATTTTTTGTTATTTTTAAAGAGTGCAAACATAGTTATTCAACGCAAGGGATGAAAAAAATATTCATCATAGTGTTTATGCTTTTTTCTGCACTCGTTTGTGCCGCTCAGGTAAATGATGACTTTTCGGATGGCGACCTAACGAACAATCCTGTGTGGACACCCGATGCGGCCGGCAACTGGACCGTTGACAATGCCCGGCTGCGGTCCAATTCCTCCATGGCAAGCAGTTCGTTTTATATAACTACCCCTTCTACAAAAGCACTGAATGCCCAATGGGAATTTTGGGTGAATCTCCAGTTCAATACCTCAAGCACTAATTATGTTGATGTTTTCCTTACTTCCGATCAGTCGAATCTCCTAAGCACAACCAACAACGGATACTTTGTTAGAATTGGTGGCACGCCCGATGAAATAAGTCTTTATAAAATAGTTTCAGGTACATCTACGTTGCTCATTAATGGCGTTGACGGAATTACAAACAGTTCAAATACAACGCTAAGAATAAAAGTAATTCGCGAAGGGGATTTATGGACTCTGGAAAGAGATGCCACCGGTGGAACAAACTACTTTCTGGAAGGATCCGTAACCGACAACTCTGTAAACAACAGCAATTTTTTTGGAATCCGGATTCAGCAGTCTACTGCCAGTTTTTTTAATCGCCATTTCTTCGATTCCATTTATGCGGGTGAAATTGTCTTAGATACGGAAGCGCCCATACTGCAACAGCTTCAGGTGACTTCTATAAATCAGTTAACACTGATTTTCAACGAAAAAGTAACGGCACTTTCCGCCCAGGATATTCTTCACTACTCCACTTCCAATGGACTTGGAAACCCCGCCAGCGCACAACTTCAGGTCGATGAAAAAACGGTGGTACTAACCTATTCACAAAATTTCGGCAACGGAATTTCAAATCAGTTAACGATAACCGGGGTTACCGATCTGCATGGGAATAGCATTATCTCATATGCTCAATCATTCTTATACTTTCAGTCCACCGCCATCCAATACAAGGACGTTATTCTCACTGAGATTTTTGCTGATCCCTCTCCACAGATTGGCCTTCCCAATGCCGAGTTTGTCGAGTTGTTTAACCGCAGCGCCAACCCCGTTAATCTTGCTGAATTAAAATTTTCAGACGGAAGTTCCACCGCTTCTCTTGCCTTCAACATTCTTTTGCCCGGTGAATACAGAATCATTACGGCTACCGGTAATGTTTCCAGTTTCAATTCATTGGGTCAAACGGTTGGTGCCTCCAATTTTCCAACCTTGAATAACGAGGGCGAAGCACTTACTTTGAAAACAAGTACGGGAAAGCTAATTGACTCTGTCAATTACAACACCAGTTGGTATCGGGATGACGACAAACGGGAAGGCGGTTGGAGTCTGGAATTGATTGACGCCACGAATCTCTGCGGTCAGGAAAACAATTGGAGTTCATCGGAAGATGTTAGTGGTGGCACCCCGGGAAAAATCAATTCAATAAATGCAAACAAGCCAGACCTCACAGGTCCGCGTTTACTATCCTTGGTGGTTACAAAACCCGATGAGTTAGTGCTAACCTTTGACGAACCGATTGAAAAAGCGCTTTCTGTAAGTTTCTTTTCTATTTCGCCTGAGTTACTTATTACAAACGCATTCTTTGCATCTATCTCCTTACGGGAAATCAAATTGAAACTCAATGAAAATCTGGCGGAGCGACAACTTTATGTAATTACTATCAACGATTTGTCAGATTGCAACGGAAATGCCATTCAGGAAAACCATAACCATTTTACGTTTGCGGTCCCCGAGCAAGGAGAGGCCGGAGACGTGGTCGTCAATGAAATTCTTTTTAATCCCTATCCTGGCAGTGTTGACTTTGTTGAAGTCTTTAATGTTTCCGAAAAGTTCATTAACCTCAAGAATTGGTCGCTTGCTAATCAAAATGGAAGTTCCATCATCAACAAAAAAGAAATAACTTCCTCCGATCTTATTTGCGCACCCGGTTCGTATCTCGTATTCTCTACGAATCCGCAGGCAGTCATCAGTCTCTATCCGGGCTCCATCGAAGAAAATTTTTTTCAAACCACTTTACCTTCCATGAATGACGATGAAGGATCCATCGTTCTATTGCTGGAAAATGATGCGGTGATGGATGCTTTTTCATACACGGATAAATTTCATAATCGCTTACTTAAAGACAAAGAGGGGGTATCCTTGGAAAGAATCTCTTTTTCGGAGTCAACCCAAAATCCAAATAATTGGCGATCGGCAAATGCTTCGGAGGGATTTGCCACACCGGGTTATCTAAACTCAAATACCCGGCCCGACTCGAATGATGATAATGCCATTACCCTCGACCCGGAAATATTTTCTCCGAACCGGCCTGGTCAGGATTTTACACAAATCCACTTTCAGTTTGATCAAAGTGGGTATGTAGCCAACATAAACATTGCCGATCAACAGGGCCGTATAATTAAACGAGTGGCCAATAACGAAACCCTTGGTTACCAGGGATTCTACCGGTGGGATGGCGATCGCGATGATGGAAGTAAAGCCCGGATTGGATACTATTTTGTTTGGTTTGAAATCCTCGCGCTGGATGGAAAGGTAAAGACCTATAGAAAGCGGGTGGTTATTGGTGGTTAACTATGATGGGAATTCTTTTTCAACTCTTTGCCTCCGCTGCGTTGTTGTGGTTTGTCGAGAAACAACCCCTAACTGTGTTGGGTGTTTTTCCCTTGCGTGTTCGCGCGCGACAATTCATTTTCGGTTTCTTCATTACAGCGTTTCTTTGTTCTTTATCGCAATTTCTTTATTCAAGTCTTACTGCCTCATTGTGGGCCCTGGATCCTGCATATACTCACTTACGATTGCTTATGGCAATCTTTAAGGATGTGAAATCAGTTCTGTTTGAAGAACTAATCTTCAGGGGCGCGTTACTTCATCTTGCTATCAAAAAACTAGGCACGCACAAAGCAATTTTACTTTCTGCTATTACCTTCGGGGTTTATCACTGGTTTTCATTTGGCGCCTTTGGTAATCCTGTTTTAATGACGTACGTATTTTTGAGCACAGGCTTAACCGGTTTTGTGTGGGCTCTGGCGTTTGCAAAAACAAAATCCATGGCCCTCCCTATTGGCTTTCACATGGGCTGGAATATCTTCTACAATTCAGTTTTTTCAAGAGGACCCTGGGGCAGTGTAATGCTTGTACTTAACCCGTCCGAACCGCTTGTACCTTTGTCCGGCATCCCCGCGCTAATCAATTTTATACTCCCTAATTTGATTGTACCACTCCTTTGTCTTTGGTATGTATTGAGGTCCAATAAGAAAAAGAATGATATTCAAAAGCCCGGGGGTTAGGCCAATTAATGAAGCACTATATTTTTTGTTTCAGACCATAGCCCGTATTTTTGCACATCTTTTTAAAACCCTTAAAAAAGGATCGTTTTTATGGCCAAATCAAAGAAAAAACAAGCCAAGCCTGCTAAAAAAGCTGCCGCTAAGGCTAAATCTGCCGTTAAGGCAAAAAAAGTAGCCCCCGCAAAGGCAAAAAAGGTTAAAAAGAAAGCCGCTGCTCCAAAAAAGGCAGCCAAAAAGAAGGTTGCCAAAAAAGCGCCAGCTAAGGTTGCGGCAAAGAAAAAGGTAGCTAAAAAGGTTGTTAAAAAAGTGGTTAAGAAGGAGGTTGTAAAGCCCGTTCTTAAAAAGGCTACTGAGCCGGCTCCAAAAAAGGAACTTCGCCCGATCGCGCCACCAATTAAGTTATCTCCTTCCCAGCTTAATATTTTCCCAATTATTAAGCAACGGCCCATTGCACACAAACCTTCCAAGCCATCTGCTATGTCGGATGATAAAACCCGCTACAGCGATGGTGAGTTGAAAGAATTTGAAACCCTGATTGTAGGTAAGTTGGATAAAGCTAAAGAAGAATTTCGCATTCTTAAGGAAACTTTAAATCGTAACAACGATGCTGGCACCGATTCAACTTCTGGGGGTAATACCAAAGTATTGGAAGATGGCGCTGAAACCGCAGAAAAGGAAAATCTTAGCCAATTGGCCGCACGTCAATTAAAGTATATCACCAACCTTGAAAACGCACTGATTCGGATTAAGAACGGTACCTATGGAATTTGTTCTGTTACCGGAAAGTTGATCCCTAAAGAACGCTTGATCGCTGTGCCTCACACCACACAGTCTATCGAAGCCAAAATGATGAAACAAGATTAATACATTACCAGCCAGGCTTAAGATATTATGGACTTTCTTCAGAACCACATCGAAGCATTAATCTTTTGTTCACCTACTCCGGCAAAAGTGGTGGATATAAAGACGTGCCTTTCGGAAATGTTTAATGCCGATGTGCCCGAAGAAGATATTATTGGGGCTTTGCAACGAATTGAAGAGAAGTTTCAAAGCGAAGAGTACTCGTTTCAGTTATTTAAGACCGGGGGCGGCTATCAGTTTTTAACCAAACCCGCGTACCAGGCCAGTATTGCCATTATGCTAAAGCAGCAGTCCAAAAAAAGACTGTCTACCTCCGCGATGGAAACGCTGTCGATCATTGCTTACAAACAACCCATTTCTAAAACGGAAGTGGAAAATATTCGCGGAGTGAACTGCGATTATGCTGTTCAAAAATTATTGGACAAGGGCTTGATCGAAATTCTGGGAAAAGCCGAGTCCATCGGGCGCCCTTTGTTGTACGGAACAAGCCCAAAGTTTATGGAATACTTTGGGATCAATGATATCAGTGAATTACCCACACCAAAAGACTTCACAACCGAAGTGAACACAATTGGTGAGACTCCCGAAAATCAATAAGTCATTTGGCTAAGGAGTGCTTAGCTGCTGACCGATCTCTCTATATTTTTAAAGAAACTCATGCATGGCTGATTTTGCATCAGCTAAATAATTAGTAACACTATGGCACGTCCAAGAAAAACCACCCCCGGCAAAACATCCTTTGGCAAGCGATCGGATGCTGAAAAATCCTTTTTTCATAAAAAGAAGGAACGCCCTGAAAAAAGATTTGATACCGAACGTCCTCGTTCGGCAGGCAAGAAGTTTAATTCCTCCGAAGAACCTCGTTTTACCCGTAAGCCAAAATTTGAAAAAGGAACCGGTGAAGCCGGGGCAAGGCCCCGTTTTTCTAAACCCTTTGATAAAGGAGAAGGAACAGAGCGCCCATTCCGCAAATCCGGAGGTTTTGGGTCAAGACCTGAAGGTCCTTCGCGGTTTAGTAAGAAACCCTTTTCCAAAGAAGGGAAAGATGGGGACAGGCCGTTTAGAAAAAGTGGCTCGTTTGGAAAAGCCGAAGGGGGAAGTGGATTCTCAAAAAAACCTTTTCAAAAGAGAGATGCCGGAGACGAAAAATCATTTCGAAGAAATGACACCCGCGGAGATTCAGAAGGACGTGGGTTTGACCGGAAATCTTTTCAAAAGAGAGATTTTGATAAAGGAGGCGATAAGCCCTTTAAGAAAAGAGAGCCAAGATCTTTTGACGAAAAAGCCGGACCGAAAAAACCCTTTGAAAAGAGGGGTGAAGAAAAACCATTTCGCAAGAGCAGCAACTATGGTTTGCCGTATAAAAGAAAATCTTTTGATAAAGTTCGCGATATAAAGTCTACGAAACGCACCCGTGATGAAGCTAAGCCAAAGACGGACTCCGATCTGATCCGGCTAAATAAATTTATCGCCAATAGTGGTGTGGGGAGCCGCAGGGAAGCGGATGAGCTAATTAAGATGGGCCTGGTAACGGTAAATGGCGAAACCATTACTGAAATGGGTCATAAAGTTAAAATAACCGATGAGGTTCGGTATGAAGGAAAGCGTTTGAAAGCGGAGAAACCTGTTTACATTTTGTTGAACAAACCCAAAGGTTTTATCACTACAACAGATGATCCCCAAGAGCGAAATACAGTTATGAATTTAGTGGCGAGCGCGGGCAAGGAAAGAATATATCCTGTAGGACGATTGGATAGAAATACTACGGGATTGCTTTTACTAACCAACGATGGCGATCTGGCGGATAAACTAACCCATCCCTCCTACAACGTTAAAAAGATTTATCGAGTTGAATTAGATAAACCTTTGACGAAAAATGATTTCACCAAAATAAAAGAGGGCGTTCGGTTAGAAGAAGGGAAAGCAATGATAGATGATCTGGCCATTGTGGGGGATAACAATCAAACCATTGGCATTGAATTACACATTGGCTGGAATCGGATTGTTCGCAGAATTTTTGAATCGTTGGGCTATGAGGTGTTAAAACTTGATCGGGTAGCCTACGCAGGCCTTGACAAAAAGGATTTAAACCGCGGGCAATGGCGATTCTTAAAACCCGAAGAAGTTGTAACGCTTAAGCATTTTAAATAGCGGTAACAACTTTCTGGGCTTTCGTTAATCCCGTCATGTACTGGTGTGATCTCAGATTTACGCGCTTTTGAGAAATCTATTCTTTCAAATTATCTACCGGGTTTACGAATGTGGCCCGAATGGTTTGCGAGCCAATGGTAATGAAAGCAAACAAAATCAGTATCAATACCCCTGTTAAAACCACGCTAAAATCGAACGAGGTATGATAGGCAATTAACTGCAGCCAGGCGTTATTCGCCAGGTAAGCCACTGGCACAGCAATGCCAACCGCAATCAATAGCAAAACCACGAAACCTCTTGAGAGTAATGTTATCAAAGAACCATTTCCACAACCCAATATTTTTCTGATCGAGATTTCCTTAATGCGTGTTTCCAGGGTGTAGGTAGCCATACCCAAAAGTCCCAGACAAGAGATTAAAACTGCCAGGGAAGAAATTACCGCAAGGACCGATACAATGTCGCCAAAGATAATTTCATAAAACTTTTTTACTTCAGAGTCTACAGACTTATAGTCAATCTTCAGATCCGGATTTACCGAAGCCCATGCTTTTTCAATCGAACCGACCGCCTGCTCGTAGGAGCCGAGATAGGAAACCTGTAATACATTATACTGAGACGGGTCATAGAACAAGGCCATGGGTGAAATCTGACGCGTGAGATCGCGATGATTGTACCCCGACACCACTCCGATAACAGTCCGCTTAACCGAATCACGATCTTGTATAAGTTCTTGGCCTATTGCATCCTGTACGGAACCAAAATTGAATTTGGATACCGCTTGCTCGTTAATTACCAGGTAACCCTTATTCAATTCATCACTCCCCGCTTTAAAGAAACGGCCGGCCAGCAATTTCAAATTCATATTGTCGAGATAATCCTCATCCACAAGAAAGTAATCTATCGAAACTTCCTCGGGATCACTCAGACTTCGCTTTAAACTGGTACCATACGATACTCCGGCCGATGGAACATGCGAAGTAGCCGTTACATGCGTGATGTTGTTATAGTGTGTCAACTCATTTTTTAAATTCTGAGCGGACGTATTGTTTAGTTTTATCGCAATGTTGTTTTCCATGTTAAACCCATGGCTTTGCCCCATAAACAAATTGAACTGGTTGTACAGCACAATGGCTGATAAAATAAAGATGAGCGAAAGGGTGAATTGTGCAACCAGTAATGTTTTACGCAAGCCTATGCGCGAGAACAACTTCAGGTTGCCAAAGTTCTTAAGCACCTTTACAGGTTGAAACCCTGATAATACTACAGCTGGGAAGAAACCCGCAAGAATGCCAACCCCCGCAGCAAACGCGACAAAGGTCGCCATCACACCTACATTGGATTCCAGATCCCACCGGAAAATTCGTGCGAAATTGAGTTGCAAAATAACAGGCTTCAACAAGAGAAGAAGAATGAACCCAAAGGCAAGTGCTACAAAAGATACGATAATTGATTCGCTTATAAACTGGGTAAACACCTGCGCGCGTACGGCCCCTGTCACTTTACGGATGCCAATTTCGCGTGCCCGGGTAAGCGATCGGGCTATGGAAAGATTGGTGAAATTAAAGCATGACGTGAGGAGGATAATAATGGCCAGCCCTCCCAAAAAGTAAATAAAAAACCAGGGCAGTATCGGCCCAATGGGATTATTGGTTAATGGGCCGGGCGTTATGCGCATTAACGCCTGCAAGCCAAACTTCATCCGGTATGTGTTAGGGTCGGTAAGGCTACCGATGTGCTGTGCATAAATCTTATCGAGGCTGGCTTGGATACTTTCACGTGTTTGCGAGGCGTCCGCTAAAATGTACGTCCATCCATTCCAGTAGTTGGTCCATTCGGTAAGCACATTCTTGCTGGGCAAACTGCTTACAGTAGAAATACTTGCCAATGCTTCAAATACAATGTGCGATTTGTTTTCCGTGTCTTTCAATACCCCGGTTACGGTGTATGTACCAATATCGCCCACCTTAATGGTTTGGCCCAATGGGTTTTCATCCTTAAACAATTTGTTTGCCGCCTGGCGTGTGAGTACAACAGAATAAGGTTCTTTCAGCGCGGTACCCGGGTTGCCATACTGAAGCTCGTATTCAAAAAAAGTTAGTACATCGGCATCGGCAAAAAATCCGGCCAACGGAATATTTACATTTTGATTCTCGAACTCAAGCCAGCCATTGCCAAAACCGCGCATAATCCGTACGGTTTGTTCAATCCCTGTATATTTTTCCTGAATCTCCGGAGCCAGGGTCATGGGAGTACCTGCGTTTGGCTGTGGATCAGAAATTATTCCGTTTTCATCCACAGCATGTGTGGTGATTCTATAAATACGATCGCGCCTGGAATTATGACGGTCGTAATTAAGTTGGTCGGCCACCAACATGATAATACACATACAAACGGACATCCCTATGGCAAGTCCAAACACATTTATAGCAGAAAAGAACTTATGACGCATAAGACTACGCCACGTTGTTATAAAATAATTCCTAAGCATAGAAAATTTCAGATTTTTTTAAACCAAATAATACCCGCTTACTCTTTAGGCTACTTCAAAAGTTCTCGCTTGATAATAAAGTAATACAGCAAAAATCCAAAGGATACCGAGACGGCAAATAATCCGTACGGAAGGGGTGAATCACCCGCTGTAGGAATAAATTCCATGATCACCAAAGAAAGACCTCCGAAGAAAACGATCAGTCCCCACTTTAAGGCACTAAAGCGGTTGTCGGCAGTATGCTGCTTAAAGATGGCCTGGGTTTCATCGTTCACAAAGCCCTTCTCAATCATTTTTTTTTTCAGGATGTAGTCTGTCATTACTTTGGTAAAGAAATAAATTGTGGTTCCAAATCCGCCCAGGATAGCAACAGCCATTAATACTTCATTCATAATCGAGTTGTTTAATTGTTTCTGGAGCGTAAGACACAAGCTTGGACGTGAATGTTGCAGAAGAACAAAAAAAACTTGGGCGGAGTGATCAATTCTAAAGCAACCATTCAAGTATCTCAAAACAATTAACTTACCGGCTGCAACATCTGTTGAATTTCGTGTGTCTAACTTCGAAATGATTGATGACCGGGTTCTTGTCTCACAAATTTTAAGTGGGGATAAGCAGGCCTTTCGTGCGCTTATTAAGCAAAACGAACGGCTTGTGGGTCACATGATTGGACGGTTGGTCGATCGGAATGAGGATCGGGAAGAACTTTGCCAGGATGTGTTTATGAAGGTGTACGAGAAGTTGGGAGAATTTTCTTTTCAATCAAAGCTAAGCACCTGGATTGCGACCATTGCCTACAGACAAAGTATTAATCATTTGCGGAAACGGAAAATTGCAATTAGCGATTTGCCAGAAGATGAAAATAAAATGGAATCATTTATTTCGATTGATGATCCGTTTGAAAACTTAGCGAATCAGCAGGTAGATGAAATGGTCTTTGCCCTGATAGAAAAACTGCCTCCCCAATACAAAGCCATTCTTACCTTGTATCATGTGCAGGAAATGAGTTATCCTGAAATAGTTGAGATTACGGGGCTACCGGAAGGGACTGTAAAAAATTATTTATTCCGGGCGCGCCAGTTATTAAAAGAAAAAGTAAAGAAGTATCTTGGTAATGAAGTTGAATTATGAAAAAACTCGCTGACGAAGAAATACAAAATAGAATTGAAAAGGGTCTCGATGCTTCGGATATCGATACGCAGGCCTACAAGCGCGTTTTTAATGCCTTGAAAAAAGATCCTGAATATAATCTGCCTATTCAATTTGCCGATCGTCTGGTTAGCCTTCTTGAAAAGAGAGAGGAAAAACGAGATTTCTATTGGCTTGCTACAGGCATTCTTTTTTCAATTATTTCATTAATTGTAGTAGTCGTTCTCGTGGCGGGGCATTGGTCTATTGATGCCTTTTCATTTCTTTCAAATCATCTTGGGCTGGTTGTATTTGGGGTTGGGTTTGTTGCCTTTCTGCATTGGGTCGATAGGAAAATAGTGCAGAAACAACTCGAATCCCATAAGCATTAAACCTGTCATACTTCCCTTTTCACCCATCCCGGTGCGATTACTTATTACAAAAAAATACACCGCCTTCACCTCGTTTCCTCCACAGGCGTAAATTTTATTCGCACCAGAATTCTTTTCAGTACTTTCGGGAAGTGAAAAAGTCCTTTAGTGCCATTCTTTTAAGTTTACTCCTATTCCAGGCCGTTGGGTGCTACGTCTATTTCTTTACCCGATTGATGGCCATTCGCCTGGAAATGCGGGAGCAATTAAAGTTTTTGCCCGATAACGAACTTACGGTGCTTGCCTTCACACCTGAAGAATTTGGAAAGGCTAAGGTAGATGATCACGAAGTGAAGGTGAATGGTCATATGTATGATATAGCCCGCACGGTTGTAAAGGAAAATCACATTCTGGTTTATGCTAAGCAAGATGAGGCCGAGGATAACTTACTTTCATTTTTGGATGAAATAGTAAAAAGATCCTCTCATGATAAAAAACCCGTGCCCTCACAGCTCTTACAATGGTTAACCCTGATCTTCATTTCTCCCGAAATTAATTTCATTCAAAAGGAGGCAATCAAAATCAATCATGCCTCTCATTATGCAGCCTTGATAAGTTATCACGTACCTGTAATAGAGACTCCTCCACCCCAGGCATAATTTTCCTCTAAATGGACTGCAACGTCCCAGTCACGACAAGCAAATGATTTGTTTGTACTGGTGTCTTCTGCAAATGAAAACTTTTTTAATTCTCTTTTCTGAATAATCAGATGAAAACCCTTTATACACTATTTATGGTGTGTATTCTGTCTGTTCCTATTTATGCGCAGGACAAAACAGATACCACACGAACTTCCTTTCTGGAGGAAGTGGTTATTTCGGCCAATAAAATTCCAGAGCAAAGAAGATTAGTCGCGCAACAAGTTAACGTTATTACCCCATCGATCATTCGAAACTTAAATGCCCAGACCTCTGCAGATCTTATTCAAAACACAGGGCAGGTAGCCATGCAAAGAAGTCAACAGGGGGGTGGTAGCCCAATGATTCGAGGTTTTGAAGCCAGCCGTGTGCTCTTGATGGTTGATGGCGTGCGCATGAACAATGCCATTTACCGCGCGGGCCATTTACAAAACATCATTACCATGGACAACAACATTCTCGAGCGCGCAGAAGTATTATTCGGACCTTCCTCTACGGTATATGGCAGCGATGCCTTGGGCGGAGTGGTCCACTTTATAACTCGCAACCCTGAACTCGCCCACGGAGACAAGGTGAATTTTTCAGGAAGTGCTTTTACCCGTTTTGGAAGCGCTAATAATGAAAAAACCGGTCATGTCGATTTCAACTTAGGGGGCAAGCGGTTTGGATCCCTCACCTCCTTTACCTATAGCGATTTCGATGATCTACGCATGGGCGAGAAAATCAATAAATCGCTGGGCGAAGAGTATTGGGTACGCTATCAATACGCGGAGCGTGCTCCTGACAATTCGGGGGACATTCTGGTAACTAACTCAGATCCTTATGTTCAGAAATTCAGTGGTTATCAGCAATACGACTTACTCCAAAAGTTTTACTTCAAACAAAGCGATCGGGTTGAGCATGTTTTGAATTTTCAGTACTCCACATCCAGTAATATTCCCCGCTACGATCGTCTCACCGATGCGCAAGGAAGTGGTCTGCGATCCGCTGAATGGTATTACGGACCGCAAGAACGGTTGCTCGCCTCCTATCAGTTTAAATTAAATGATCTTGGAAACTGGGCCGATGCGCTCACCGCTACCGCCAGCTATCAGGACATAGCGGAAAGCAGGCACGACCGTAGGTTTAACAACAACAACCTTAACCATAGAATCGAAAAGATAAAAGTGGGCGGGTTAACCATTGACTTGCAAAAGAAAATCAAGAACAATCAATTGCGCTATGGTTTCGATTCTCAGTTTAACACTCTTGAATCAACAGCTTATCGCGAAAACATAACCAATGGAGCTGTCAGTGCTTTGGATACTCGCTATCCGGATGGCGACAATGTTGTAAATTACTGGGCCCTATACGCAACTCATACATTACCCATTAATAATGAATTGACATTGAATGACGGAATTCGCATTGGCGGAAGTTATTTACATGGCACGTTTGTAGATAAAACATTTTTCCCGTTTCCCTACGAGGATATCACCCAGAAGAATACGTATGTAAGCGGTAACCTTGGGATTATCTACACTCCCTCAACCTGGAAGTTTTCTTTAGTGGGAAGCTCCGGGTATCGGGTTCCTAATATTGATGACGCGGCTAAAGTTTTTGAGTCGGTGCAGGGATCGCCCACAACCACTGGAACCCTGGTGGTGCCCAATCCGGATCTTGCTCCCGAAAAAACAATCAATGGAGACTTAAGTATTACCAAATTCTTTGGGTCAAAAGCTCGTCTGGAAGGTGTGTTGTTTGCCACCGATTTTTTTGATGCCATTGTTGTGTTGCCCTCAACCCTGAACGGACAATCAACGGTGATTTATAATGGGTATCCCGCCAATGTGGTAAGTAGTCAAAATGCCGGCAAAGCGTATATTTATGGATATAGCCTGAGCGGTCAGTTTGAAATCCTTCCTAAATTGAATCTTACAGGCTCTTATAATTATACGTACGGACGCGTAAAACAAGAGGATGGTTCAAAGACTCCGCTCGATCACATAGCGCCTGCTTTTGGAAGAGTGGGTATTAACTATCTCTATTCCGGTTTTTATGTGGAGCTGTTCTCCAATTTCTGCGGCTGGAAACGTGTTGAAGACTATAGCAGCAGTGGCGAGGATAATCTGCAATACGCTACCCCAGAAGGAATGCCTTCCTGGTACACCCTCAACCTGCGAGCCAGTTATGCTTTGAATAAGATGTTTACCTTACAGGCAGGTGTTGATAATATTGCCGACTTGCAATACCGTCAATTTGCCTCGGGCATTAATTCGCCAGGTAGAAACATTTTTGGAACGTTAAGAGTTAAATTTTAAATCTGAATGGGGTGGTCACAAAAGTCGTACTACGCGAAATTTTGAGACCACCCTATTCCTTTACTAACATACCCTTGTTTCATGCCCTTGCAGAAATTAGTTCATAGACTCCGGCAGTATCGCAGCATTCACAAATGGATTGGGATAAGCGTTGCTTTATTTATGTTAATCACCAGCACAACAGGTGTACTTCTGGGCTGGAAAAAAAATATAGCCCTCCTTCAGCCTGAAACTCAAAAGGGATCAAGTTTATTACTCAAGGAATGGAGGGGTTTTGATCACATAGCCCGGGCGGCCCAGCAGGCGGTTGACTCTGTTGTCGGGAAAAAAATAGAAATAGATCGCATGGATGTTCGCCCCGACAAAGGAATTATTAAAGTCACTTTTAAGGAGGGTTATTGGGAAGCTCAGGTGGACGGTGCCTCAGGAAAAGTTCTTTCCGTTGCACAACGTCATGCCGATTGGATTGAGCATATCCACGATGGCTCTATCCTAAGCGAACTTTTTAAAATTATATACACCAACTATATAGGGTTGGGGTTACTCTTTCTTTCCCTTACGGGATTTTGGCTTTGGTACGGTCCGCGAATAATCCGAAAATGGAAGAACCAGAGCGAACAGACTGGTTAATCCAAAACCCACAATTACTCTATAAAATTGACTACCTTGATAGCTAGCTGGTAAACTATCTTTTATGAAAAAATATTTTCTGGTAGCCCTCCTTGCTTGTAGTTATTGGAGTTCGGCTCAACCCTCGGATGACTATACACGCTACGAACTGCTTGACCCGGCTACTAACCGTTTCAGAATCCTATACGAAGTGTCGGTTACAACACCCGATGCTATATTGTTTCACAACACACTCAGGCAAGGGAGCGAACATAAAGTAGATCGTGTCATTGATCTTTCATCAGGCAAACCTTTGGTGTGGTCAATTGTAACGGGAGACGAGGCCGGGAAGAATGGCCTGGCAACAGCCGATAAAAACACCCAGTATCTACAAATCAAGCTAGAACACCCGGTGGCTAAAAATTCAGAGTATCGGTTGCTTATTGACAAAACCTATACAGATACCAAAAGCTACTTTGCCGATGACAATAGAATTATTTTTAATCGCACGTTAGGGATTAAAAGAAATGCGGTGGTGTTACCGAAAGGCTATGAGTTAACTGCGTGCAACTATCCTGTACAAGTGATGTTAGAGCCGGATGGTCGGTTGAAGGTCAGTTTTGTCAACCGCGGACCCGAGGCGGTACCGCTTCATATCGAAGGAAGAAAACTGGCGCGACCCGTGGTGCTTCCCCCATCTGTAAAATCAGAAAATGTTCCCCCCGCGCAAGGGCGAGATAAATCGAAGGTGCGTATGGGTTTCTCTTTTCCCGAACGGGCCTATCAGACCCGCGAAATCGTCTACTTCCTTCAGCGACCAGAAACTCATTCGTTCAGGTTGTACCACGATTACACCGAAACAGAAGCAGGCATTGATAAATATGTAAACATTGTTCGGGCTGGCAGTAAGGCTTCCAATCCATCGGCCTTTAATCTGGATACCGGCAAGCCTTTAAAAGTTGAAACACTGGTGGGGCAGGCGATCAAA